>NZ_JBSFTV010000021.1:0-139902 GCF_053591455.1 Streptomyces sp. NPDC003016 | reverse complement strand
CTGAGCCCCGACGGCGCGGACTTCGTGATCGACAAGTCACTGCTCATCCCGGAGGAGTTCGTGCCGGGAACCGGCCCGCCACCGCACAGCCGCCGGGCTTCCTCCACCTGGGCGACCTTGCTGACTCCCACGATGGGCAGCACGAGCGGGTTGTGGTCGAGCAGCCAGGCGAGCACGACCTGGTTCAGGGTCGCCCCGAGCTCGTCGGCCACCTCGCGCAGCGCCGCCAGCCGCTTCGGCGTGCCCGGGTGGTCGTACGCCGCCGGGATCTCCACGTCCTTGCGCGTGTAGCCGCCCGACAGCAGCGGGCTGTAGGCCCACAGCCGCAGGTCGGGCTCGGTCCGTACGTAGTCGAGCAGCTCGCTCGTGACATGGACGTGGGCCGACGAGGGCAGCGCCATGTCGGAGCGGGGCTGCACATACGAGTAGCGGTACTGCAGGTGGGTGTAGCGCGGCCGGTCACCGGCGAGCGCACGGGCCCGCTCGATGCGCCACACGGCGTGGTTGCTCACACCCAACTCGCCGGCCTTGCCGCCGTCCACGAGGTCGGCGAGGGCGTTCACGGTCTCGGCGAGCGGCACGGACCGGTCCTCGATGTGGGTCCAGTACACATCGATGCGGTCGGTGCCCAGGCGGCGCAGACTGTCGTCGACGGCCGCCCTGACCGCCTTCTCCGAGAGGCCCTCTGCGGTCTCCAAACCAGTGCCGGGGACGGTGGGCCGCCCTCCGGCCTTGGTGCTGATCACCACGTTGTCGCGAGTGCCCCGGTCCGCCAGCCACCGCCCGATCACGGTCTCGCTCTCGTCACCGGTGGCGCCGTCGACCCAGAACGCGTAGTTGTTCGCGGTGTCGAGGACGGTTCCGCCGAGTTCCGTGAAACGGTCGAGGATGCGGAACGACGTCTCCTCATCGACGCTCGTGCCGAAGCCCAACGTCCCGAGGGCTACTGTTCGCTGACATTCCGTCATGTGCATGGGTTCTTCCTGGTCGGCGTCTGGCCTTCACCTGTGTATACCCCCGGCACCACGCAAAGGTCTAGGCCAAACCGAATACAGGTCTGAACCATTACCGACGGCGGGGGCCGCAACGGCTGCTCGCGGCGTACCGCCGGGGTCCCGGCGAGGTCCGCGACGGCACGCCCGCAGGAACACGTCGCTCGGTTTCCGGGCCGGCCGGGCGCAGCCCCGACCGCCGACGAGACGGGCTTTCCCGAGAAGGTCACCACCTCGGCCGGAGTGCCGGCGCCGGCACTCCGGCGCCGCGGGCCGCGGGCCGCGGGCCGCACGGAGAACCGCCGGATCGGCACGTTCACCGCCCATGACCGATTTCCCCTTTCCCCTGATCCAGCCAACACCCGCTTCACCTTGCACCCCGGAGGAGCAATGCCGTCCGCCTCCGGGCCGGATGCGGCTCTCCGGCTGCGGGCCGGAGCGGCCGGCGGCCCAGACCATTCGCCGCTCACCGCTTCCTGGACGACAGCAACCAGCCTGACCAAGCCCTACTGGGATCCATGCATTCATGGGGTGACGCCGCGCCCCCACCGGGCCCTCGACGAACGCACACCGCGTGCGGCTCACCTCGCCGCCGAACACTGCGGTCAGCGTGCGGCCTTCGGCGGACCCGCTACTTGACCGGGAGGTCCTGACATGACCAGCAAGTTCACCGAGCTCGCGATCGACTGTGCCGATCCCCGCGGTCTCGCCCGGTTCTGGTGCTCGGTCCTTGACTACCAGGTGCAGGAGGAAGGTGACGGAATGGTCACCATTGGCTCCCCTGGGGTGCCTGAAGGCAGGAACCGCCTCGGCCCAGTGCCGCCGACGCTGACCTTCGCGTACGTGCCCGAGGGCAAGACCGTCAAGAACAGGGTCCACATCGACGTCAACGCAACCGACAGGGAGCAGGACGAAGAGGTCCGTCGCCTGCTCGACCTGGGTGCTCGGCACGCCGACGTCGGCCAGACGGGCGAGGAGAGCTGGGTCACGCTCGCCGACCCGGAGGGGAACGAGTTCTGCGTCCTTGCGGGCCGCCACCCCTGACCGGGGGCCGCACACCGCGCCAGACCCACTTTCGGTCGCCTGCCCACGCCCACGCGAAATCGGCTTCCACGGCGTGCTCATCGGGACCGACGCCCACCGGCCGGCCCTGCCCTCCTCTCCGACCTGCAGGTCACCGAGGTCCCGGTCGGACACGCCCCGTCCGTCACGGACTGAGCGATCAGCGTTCCTCCGTTCATGGGACCGGCTTACGTCGCGGTCGTCGTTCAGCCGCAGTGCAACGCGGACAGGGCGGTGGGCCGGAGGGGGACGGCCGAAGGGGAGCCGCCCGGGTGCGGCTGCGCGAACAGGGCCGTCTCCACAGGGGATCCGTACGATGCGCACCGGGCGATGCCCCCGTACGCGAACTCGTCAGGATCCTGCGCGGGGACGGCCGACGTCCGGTAGCGGCAAGCCGGTTCCGGTCCGGTGAGGCTGGTCCTCACCGGACCGGCCAGGAGCTGGTGGCTGGGCACTCCGGAACAGCAGGCGGGCTTTCCCAGGACCGCCCCGCCTGCCCGTCCGGGCGCTCGCACCGAGACGCCGAGCAGCCCGGCCGGCGGCCAACGGCGGACTGCCGGCCGGGCCGGGGAACCGCGCGTGCGGCACCTGCCGGCCGGATGCTGCTGTCAAGGGCCGGTGCGAAGGCTAGGTGTCGATGCCGGTCACCGCGGTCGGGCCCAGCGGAGCATCGTCCTCGGTGATACCGGCCTCGCGCAGGGCGGCGGCGGCCACCTGTTTGGCGTGCTGCTCCGCACTGTGGCTGTCGTCGGCTTCCACCTCCAGGCGGATGCTGAACGTGCCGTTGTCATTGACGGTGAGGATGTCCAGGTCCTCGCTCTGGCCCAGTGCCGTGTGCTGGGGGTCGGCCGGACGCAGCTGCCGCACGACAGCAGTCCGCTGGGCCCCGGTGACTTCGCGCAGGAACGTGCCCGGGATGGAGATGACGTAGGTGGTCACGCAGACTCCCTTTTCTCGTGTCAAGCCGCCCGGCGCTCCCGCAGAGCAGCCGGGCCTGTCGGGTGTCGAGCAGGAGCGAGAACTCCTCGAACGCGATGCGCTGCACATCTGCGCCGGCGGCCGTCCGGCGTTCTTCGGTACGGGCCCAGGCCGGCTCCGCCGCCCCCGGCGCAGGAAGCTCCTCCCGCTGAGCGCCACCGGGGCCCGGTCCGGTCAGCACGGACAGGACCTGACGCCACACCCCGTCCGGGCATCCCGCCGCACCACTTCGAGGACCACGACTCATTCCCACATCCTGCCCCACCACAGCGGATAAACCCGGCACTTCCGGTCACCCCTGCCGGACAGACCAACACCACCCGGCGGGTGGCGGATGACGGGTGTCGGCGTACACCTGGGTGTGCTCCGGGAGGTGTACCCGAGCGTGCCCGGTTCCCTCGCTGTTCGAGGGCGGTAGAGGCGAGGGTGCCGGCCTGACCGGGAGGCGGTACAGGAGGGGATGCGGGACACTCCGCCGGGTGATCGTGCTGCAGCCCGTCCTGGAAGTATGCGCTCCTGACCGTTTCGCCTTCTCGCCCGTCGCTGAAGGCGAGCCCTTCAGGTACCTGGCGCTCAGCGGTGAACTCACCTCTTCCGAGGTCCGGACAGCGGTCATGAGCATCGCCGGATGCAACACAGGAGGGGATGCGGGACACTCCGCCGGGTGATCGTGCTGCAGCCCGTCCTGGAAGTATGCGCTCCTGACCGTTTCGCCTTCTCGCCCGTCGCTGAAGGCGAGCCCTTCAGGTACCTGGCGCTCAGCGGTGAACTCACCTCTTCCGAGGTCCGGACAGCGGTCATGAGCATCGCCGGATGCAACGGCATCGCCCCCGATGCCGGCGCGGGGAATGACCGCCCGCCCCGGTCGGCTGACCCACTCGGACCATTCCTGCCCGGACTGCTGACCTTCGACAGCCTCTTCGCTGCCGGCGGCCTGAGAGTCACGGCCAGCTCCACAGGCGTCACGTTCCTTCCTGGCTGCCGCAGCGGGCTGGAGGACTGGCGTGATCGGCGCACCGTCCCTGGCGGAGGCGGACCGGCCTCCTTCGGTCATGGCCCTGACCCGGTTGCCGACGGGCGACGTTCTTCCCCGGTTCCCCGATGGTTCCCTTGGCCGGCTTGACCCTGTTCGTGAGGGTGAGTGCTCCGTCCCTGACCGTGCCGTATCCGCGGGCGGTGACGGTGGCCGTCCGGGGCTGCCGGTCCGGGGCCCGGCGCCTGGCTTTCGCGCGCAGTCCTGCGATCCGGCCGGGCTTGCCCTCCCAGGTCTGCTGGGTGAAGGGAGAATCTTGGGGCATGCGGTGGAAGTCCAGCACTGTTATGTGCCTGCGCGGGTGTGGTTGGCCAAGATGGGGTGACCCGCTTGGGTGACCTAGCGGCATGAGGGACGCGCGGCCGGGACTGTGGCCGCAGACGGGAACGGGTGCTGATGGACCACGACGTCATACGGGCGGGAGCTGCGTACCAGGGAGGCAGCCCCAGTGTTGCCGCCGCCCGGGACTTCCTCACATCCTTCCTCACCCGCGCCCGGGACAAAGGCGTCGCGGTGAGCGAGGATCTGGTGGAGCGGGCGCGGCTGGTGGTCTCGGAGCTGGTGACGAACGCGGTGAAGTACGCCCTTGGAACGGTGTCACTGCTGCTGGAGCTGCGGCCCGGGGTGCTGGCGATCACGGTGTCCGACACCTCGCCCGCCCTGCCGGCGCCCCGGGCCCCTGATGCGGGGCGGATCGGTCAGCACGGCCTGGAGATCGTCCAGGCCCTGTGTCACGACCTTCAGGTCACCGAAGTGGCGGGCGGCAAACACATCAAGGTGCACCTCAGTCCCCTGTGAGCCGGGGAGGCTGCTGCCGGTCAGGGGTGCAGGGGCAGGCACGTGCGTGGCGGAGCTGTGGCCACCGTGGAAGCCGAGTGCATGCCCGGCTCGCGCTGTTCGACGGCTGGTTCAGTGAGTGAGGCTGTCCCGGATCCCGCGGACCCAGGACGCGCACCCCGGTGAGCGGAGGAAGTCGGAGTGCCCACCGGGAAACGTCCGCTGCGAGAAGGCGTCCTCCGTCGAACGGCTCCACTCGGCGACCGCGGTGTCCGAGGTCAGCGGATCGGCGTCGCCGCGTACGGCCAGGACCGGGCAGCGGACGCGGGTGGCTTCGGTGGGGGTGAACTGGCCGAGCAGGCGCAGGTCGTGTGCCGTCGTCTCGGCCACGACGCTCCGCCAGTCCTCCGACGGGGCGTCGGCCAGCACTCCGGGGTCGATGCGGTCGAGGTACTCGGCCGCCGCCGAGGGCGAGTGGGCGGCCTGCTGCGGCACCCGCAGCAGGCCGGGCGCCGGGGCGCCGGCCACCACCAGCGCCGAGACGTCGATGCCGGCTTCCTGCAGGGCCGGCACGGTCGCGTAGGCCACGTAGGCTCCGTAGCTGTGCCCGAACAACACCGGGGGCGGACCCGGCCGTTCGGCGATCTGCTCGACGCACGACCGGACGACCGCGTCGAACGACGCGGCCGGAGTTCCGAAGTCCCGTCCGAAACGGCCCGGATAACAGACGAGCCAGGACGTGGGGCCCAGCGCCTCCGCCAGCGGCCGGAGCTCACCGCCGAAGGACCCGGCGCCGGGGAAGAACACGGTGGAGCGGTTGCCGTCGTTCATCACTGTCTCCATGACATGTGCGCCTTCCTGGCATTGCTCGTTCAGGTCTTCGCTCGTTCAGGTCTTCACGCGCTCGCGTCCGGTCTCCCGCGCTCGGCGGCCGAGCCATGCGATGCCCAGCAGCAGGACGGCGTACAGGGCCCAGCACAGCCACATGGGCGTTCCTGCCAGGAGGGTCACGCAGAGTACCGTGACGGCGCACAGCGCGCTGACGACACGCGCCCCGCCGCCCCGGGCCAGCCTCGCGAACGCGGCCGCGCCGACTCCGTACAGGACGAAGTAGATACCGCCGGAGAGAATGAACAGGACCTCGAACGAGATGAGATCGGTCCCCCCCAGGACCGCGATCACCGTCAGGACCGATCCGACGGCGAGCACGGACGTCACCGGGTTGCCGTCCCGCTCGCGCATCCGTGTCAGCCGGGCGGGCAGGTATCCGCTCCGCGCCAGGCCGAACACCAGGCGCGACAGCGCCAGGACCGAGGCGAAGACGTTCGCCGTGATGGCGGCGACGACCAGGAACAGCGTGACCGGACGGCCCAGGTCTCCGAGCGACCGCTCTGCGAGGATGAGCAGGGGGGCGGAGTCCAGCGCCTTGTCGCCCGGGTCGACGGCCACGAACAGGCTCAGCAGCAGCAGCGCGTACAGGGCCACCACGATCACGTAGGAGGCCGCGAAGATGCGCGGGATGGCGTCCGGGCGCTTGTGCTCCTCGAAGGTGAAGGCCACCGTCTCCCAGCCGGTGAACGCGACGAAGACGGCGGTGAGCACCACACCCAGCGTGCCGAACCCGGGGAGGTCGGCACTGGGCGGCTGCACGCCGTGCTTGCCCAGCGCGACCAACGCGGTACAGGTGACCAGGACGAACAGGCCCAGTATCAGGGCCACCTGGAGCTTGCCCGAGACGTTGGTGCCCGCGCACGCGACGGCGGTGGCACCGGCGAGGACGACGATCGGGAATACCCAGGCGAGGCCGGGCACCCCGGAGAACTCGGCGACGTAACGTCCGCCGGTGATGGCGGTTGCCGGGATGCCGGTGACCAGCGCGAGCGTCGCCATCAGTCCGGCGGCGCGCCCGGCCGTCGGAGTGAAGGCGACCTCCGAGTAGTGGGCGACCCCGGACGCCGAGGGGTGGCGCCGGCCGAGCCACGCGTAGCAGTACAGCAGCGGGATGACCGACACAGCCGCGATGGCCCACGGTATCCAGGCGGACGTGCCCAGTTGGTGGTAGCTGGTGCCGGGCAGGATCATCATGCCGCTGCCCAGGATCGTGGCCAGTGCCAGGAACGTGCCCACGACACTGCCCAGCGACTTCTGCAGAACGCTCACACCGCTCCCGCCTGCGCGCCGGCGAGGACCGAGTCGACGGCGCGTTCGAGGACCCCGGTCAGCGACTCGTCGATCGCGTGCCCGCCGTCCGTGATCGTCAGGTGGAATTCCCCCGACACACGGTGACGCCAGGCGGCACACCGCTCCAGGGGGATGAACATGTCTCCGCGGGTGGAGACCACGTGCAGGGCGTCGAGGGGGCCGGTGGTGCTGACCCACTCGGCGAGGCGGTCGGCGACGGCCGCGTCCTTCCGCAGGCCGTCCGCGATCTCCACCAGCATGTCCTCGTCGTCGAGCAGGTCCTGCGGAAATCCGTCATGCGCCAGGATCGCGGCGATCTCGGCATCCGATAACTGTGACATCGTCGGTATACGTCCTAAGGAGTCCGGGCACGGAGTGTTGATCATCAGCAGTGCGGTCGGCAGGGCGAGCCGCGCGGCGAGGCCGTCGTACACCCGGACCGCGGACAGCCCTCCCATGGAGTGTCCGATCAGTATGGCGCGGCCGGCGGACGCCTGGTGCGAGGCACGCCCCAGCTCCTCGGCGCAGTGCGCCTGCCACTGACCCGACGCCAGGGCGTCCGCGGTGGCCGGGTTCGGCAGGGCGAGGTAAGCCGCGCCGCGCCGGGCGGCGACCTTCTCCACTTGCTCCAGCGTGGTGCCGCCGGCGCCGGCCGCGGGGAAGGAGACGACCAGATCCCTGCCGCCGGCCGGTCCCCTCATGCGCCGGCGTCCTTGGCGTCGACCACCTCGACCTGCAACTCGGTCAGCCCGAGCATGAAGTTGGAGTGCAGCCGCTGAGGCCGGTCCACCACCACGAACGCCTTGTCCCAGGCAGCCAGTTCCTCCAAGAACGTCTGTATCTCGAGTGACGCCACCGGTGCGCCTATGCAGCGGTGCACGCCCGCGCCGAAGGCCAGCTGCTTGTTGTCGGGACGGTCGATCACGAACGCGTCGGGACGGTCGAAGACAGCGGAGTCCCGGTTCGCCGACATGTTCCACAGCGTGACGAAGCTGTTGGCCGGGATGACGTGGCCGCCGACGGGGAACTCCTCCACCGTGAGGCGCTGCACGTAGCTGTTGGTGGAGGTCCATCGCAGGAACTCCTGGGTGGCCACGTCGAAGGGCACGTCACCGGCCACCACCTTCTGCCACTGGGCACGCTCCTGGTGGATGGTCTCCACGGTCAGGCTCGCCGTGTGCGGAGTGGTCTCGTTGCCGCCGACCGCGACGTTCAGCCCGTTCAGCAACGCGACGTCGCGCGGCATCTGGTCGGCCGCGACGAGCTGGGCCAGGAAACCGATCATGTCGTCGGAGGACCCCGAGCTGATGCGCCGGCCGATCAGGTCGTCGATGAACTCGAGAACCTCCAGCTGCGCGTCGACGAGAGCGTCGAGGGGGGAGCTGCCGACGTAGGCCTCGTCGCGGTAGCCGATCATCGTCCGTGTCGCCTCCAGGAGGGCGTCGGCGTCCTGCGGGGCGATACCGAAGAGGACTTCGAGCACCCCCTTCGGCAGCTCCGGCGCGACGGCCTTGCTGAAGTCGACCCGGTCTCCCACCGACAGCCGGCCGAGAGCCCCGCGGATGTTCCGGCGCACCGTTCGGCCGGCCTTCCCCAGCATCTCCCGGCTGAACCCGCTGCTCTTGACCGGCTTGCGGAGGGCCGCGTGCTCCGGATGGTCGGCCACGATGAGCATGCGGCCGGAGGCGGAGTCCTTCTCCGGGCGGTAGGAGCCGTCGATCATCGTCCCGTAGGACGAGCTCAGCCGGTGGTGGTCGACATAGGCCGCGTACACATCGGCGTAGCGCGTCAGCGCGTAGAACTCGTAGCCGTCGGACCTGCGGTGGACCGACACCGGATGGTTCTCCCGGAGGTCGGCCAGGTAGGCCCACGGGTCGCCGTCGGCGAAGAACTCCGCCGAGTACAGAGGGCTGTCCTCAACCACCAGCATGCCGGGCTCCCATCAGGTCGGCGATACGCGCGGGCGTGCGTCCCTCGAAGAAGACGTGCCCCGGCACCTTGACGCCAGTCCGTTCCTTCAGCAGTGCCCGGCACCGCAGCACGGCCAACGAGTCGACACCGGCGTCGAAGATGTCGCTGTCTTGTGTCAGGTCGCGGTTCAAGACTTTCCGCAGGCACTCGATGACTGCGTCTGGTGAGATGTCCGTCATTTCTCTCCGACCTTGTCTGTCATGTGGTGTTGGTCCATCAGGGAGGAGAAGTCGATCTTCCCGCCGGTTTTCGTCGGGAACGTGTTCACCAGGTGGAGCCTGATCGCGGGCGAGAACGTCCTGACGACCGATTCGAACCGCGACCGGGCGGCCGGATCCGTCGAGGCTCCGGCGCCGGTGCGCACGAAGGCGACCGTGCTGTGCTCGTCCTGGGCCACCCGGCAGTCGAGGACGTCCGGCATGCCCGCCACCCGGTGTTCCAGAGCCGCTGCGTCGACGCGCACCCCGTTCACCTTGATCTCGCTGTCGAGCCGGCCGGCGAACACGAGGTTGCCGTCGCCGTCCACGTGCACCATGTCGCCGGTCCGGTAGGACGCGTATCCGTCCTGGACGGGGAACCGGTGGGCGAGGACGCCGTCGTCGATGTAGCCGGCGCAGACGAGGGGGCCGGTGACCACGAGGTGGCGCGCGTCGTCGGAGCGGCCCTCCGTCTCGTCCAGGGTCTGCCGGCATCCGTCCAGCGGCGTGCCGATCGGTATCGCCGCGGCGGTGAACTCCTCGGGCAAGTCGTACCGGTGGGTGGCGAACGTCGCCTCGGCCGGGCCGTACAGGTTGACGAAGCGGTTGACCAGACCGGCGTCCCGGGCCTGCCTGAAGGTGGCCGCCCGGAACTGCTCGCCGCCGCTGAACACCCACGGGATGCCGGCGACGCACTCGGGTACGGCATCGACGAGGGTGGCGACGACGACGGCCGGCAGGAGCACTCGGTCGATGCCGTACCGCTTGGTGAGTTCCGGCCACGCGAACACGTCCTCGTTCACGTGCGGCAGGCAGACGACCTTCCCGCCCGTCGCCACCGTCCGCCAGGTGTCGAACCACCAGCCGTCGTAGGCCGGTGTGGCGAAGCTGCCCGCGGTCGGTGCTCCGTTCACCGGTACGTCCAGGCCGCGGCAGGCGAACAGTGCCAGCAGGTTGCCGCGGGTGACCGCCACAGCCTTGCGGCTGCCGGTGCTGCCGGAGGTGAAGCTGACCGCGACGACCTCGTCGGGAATGCGGTCGTCCGGCAGTTCTCCGGAGGACCACTGCTCCCGCTCGACCGCCGGGGGTGAGCCGGCGCGGACCGTCACGGTGAGGTCGGGCCGGACGCGGCCGAGTTCGCCGGGTCCGAGGTCACCGTCGTCGGTCACGGCGAGGCACCCTGCCCGCCAAACGCCCAACTGCGCGGCGAAGCTGCCCAGTTTCGTACCGGACCGGATCCTCACCACCCGGGCAGTTCCGTGCTCCGAGACCGCCTGCTCGACCGCGGCGGCCAGTTCTCCGACCTGCGCCCGGCTGTACTCGGAGTCGTTCTCCACCCACACGGTGTCCTGTGAGCGCCATCGCTCCGCGCGGATCAGGTCGTTCCAGGCGTCCGTCATGGTTGCAGCCCCAACTCGTCGATCACCGTACTGATACTGATCACACTCAGGCGAACGTCCCACTTGTCCGGTGTGGGATCGGCGGCCAGCGCGTCGAGGGAGTCCGGCAGGAAGACGCCGCTGGCCTCGACGAGGCCCTTCCAGTCCGACAGCCTCCGCTCGTCCGCCATCGCGTCCAGGCCGTACGCCGTGAATCCCTGCTTCGCGCGCCGCAGCACCGACTGCGGGACGATGTCCGCGTAGGCCGCCTTCAAAGACGCCTTGCCCTCGAAGTCCGCGACCTTCTCGTCGTCCCCGGTGCGCAGCGCCAGTGACACCACGTCGTTGCCGAGGAACGGGTAGCGGCCCTCCACGGAGTTGGCCATGAGCATTGCGTCGCCGTGGTCCCCGAGGAGGTGACCGCCCAGTTGCACGTACACGTCGGCGATCGACCTCAGCTGCATCGGAGTGAGCCCGGCGGCTTCCTGATCGGTGAAGGGGATCAGCCTCTCCCGCCAGAACTCGTTGCCGGACAGGGCGTCCAGGGCCGTGGGCGTCAGGCACAGGCGTCGACGGCGGGCCAGCCTGTCCCAGTCGACCTCCCAGTCGAAGTCGGCTCTGCCCCAGGCCTGTTCGTTCTCACTGCGGCTCTCACGCGGCTTCCTGCGCGCGGCGTCGAAGACGTAGGAGTCGTAGCCGAAGAAGAGCTCGTCGGCGCCCTCGCCGGAGATCACGCCCTTGAGCCCGGCTTGGCGCACCTCGTCCGAGAGCATGAGCGCCGCGACGTTGTACGTCTCGCGCTGCGGGTAGCAGCAGTGGCGCACCATGGCGTCGAATCCGGTGGCGATGTCGGTGGGGCTGCAGAGGATCTGCCGGTGTTCGCTGCCCACCGCCTCCGACACCTCGTGCTGGAAACGCCCCTCGTCCAGGGCGGCGTCCTCGAAGAGCACCGAGAAGGTCTTCGGAGGCTTTTCCAGGACACGGGTCGCCTCCATCACGAGGGTGGAGGAGTCGAACCCGCCACTGAGGTAGGCACCGATCTCGACGTCGGCGCACAGGCGGTCGCGGACCGCGCCCCGCAGCGTGTCGCGTATGTGCTCGGCCGTCCCGGGCCGGTCCACCTCCTCGTACTGCCCGTAGCGCCAGTAGCGCACGGTCCGGGGGGCACTGTCGCCGAACCGGACCACGCACCCCGGTGGGACGGCGTGGACATCGCGTACCAGGGTCCGTGGCGCGACGACGTTGCCGAGCGACAGGTACTGGTCGACCGCCCCGAGGTCCAGCCGCCAGGAGTTCGGAACGGACGTCACCAGTGGTTTGAGCTCGGAGGAGAAGTGCACGTGCGTGCCGATGGTCGTGTAGAACATCGGGCAGATCCCCCACCGGTCGCGTCCCAGGTGCAGGGTGTCCCTGGTCCGGTCATAGATCGCGGTCGCGAACTGCCCGTCGACGAGTTCGAGGCCGGCGGGCCCGTACCGTGCGAACAGCTCCGGGACGACCGCCACGTCGAGCCGGTTCGCGGGCCCGTGCTGCCCGAGACGCGCGCGCAGCTCCGCCCAGTTGTATATTTCCCCGTTGGTCATGGCCACGAAGCGGCCGCTGGAGTCCTCGGCCGGCTGCCACCCGTCCCGCAGCGCGGTCATGCCGAGACGGCCGAGCTTCATCGACAGCGTGGGTGTGCTCAGCGAATAACTCTCGTCAGGTCCCCGGTGGGTGAGCCGGGAGTGCATGGTCGCGGCGACGGCCCGGTCCAGGGTCCCGTCCGGCGCGAAGGTTCCGCACAGACCGCACATCGCGCTACACGCTCCGTTCCTGCAGCTGGCCGACGAGGACCCGCAGGTTCTCTGCCCGCAGCACGTCCCGTATGCCGGCGTCCACCCAGCCGAGCCCCCGCATCTCGTTGACGAGGACGACCGCCGACGCGGAGTCGCCTCCCACCTCGAAGAAGTTGTCTTCCCACTGCACGTCGTCGACCCCGGTCAGGGTGCGTACGAGGTGCAGCAACCGCAGGTCCGGCGAGGAGGGCGGGGCGTCCTCGGCGGCGAGCCTGCGGCGGCCGGCCCGCAGAGCCTCGCGGTCGACCTTTCCGTTGGGGGTGTAGGGGAACGACTCGACGTGGTCGAGCACCGAGGGGATCTTGTAGGGGTCCAGGAGGCCTTCCAGGTGCCGGCGTACGGTCCGGGGGTCGGGCTCGCCCTGGTAGTAGCAGACCAGTACGTCCAAGTCGCCGGCGTCCGCGCCGTCGTGGGCCTCGGCCATCACCACCGCGTCCCGGACGGTGTCGAGCCGGCACACCGCGTTCTCGATCTCGCCGGGGTCCAGCCGGTAACCGCGGACCTTGACCTGCCGGTCCAGTCGTTCGACGAAGTGCAGCCGGCCGTCGCGGTGTTCGACGATGTCACCAGTGTGGTAGACGCCGACGTCGTCAGTCTGCCGGAAGGACTGTACGCCGTGCTCGGTGAGGTAACCGAGCGCCACGCTGTCGCCGGTGATGACCAGCTCACCGCGCTCGACCCCGCCGTCGGTGGCCGCGGTCTCGCCCGCCACCGCGTCCACGGGGCGGATGTGGTAGGCGCAGTCACCCACCAGGGTGCCCAGTGGCACCGACTTCCGGCACTCGTCCGGGTCGAGCGGGTCGCTGAGGAGGTTGCAGACGGTGGTCTCGGTGAGCCCGTAGGCGTTGTGGAAGCTCGCCGCAGCCGACCATTTCCGGATCACCGAGAGCCGGCACGGACCACCTCCGTTGACCACGTGCTCCAAGCTCATCGCGGCGGTGGGCTCGGTTGCCGTCAGAGCGAACGGCGTCGTCTTGAGGTGTGTGATCCGGAACCGCTCCAGGGTGTCCCGCAGGATCACTCCCGGTGCCAGGTGGGTCTCGTCGAGAACGACCAGGCATGCACCCGCGGTCAGCGTCCAGAGGATTTCGGTGAGGCATCCGTCGAAGGTCAGGCGGGCGAACTGGAGCGTCCTGGAATCCGGGCCGACCGAGAGCCGGTCCACGTGGTCGCGGATGACCGGGGCGAGCGGGGCCGCGCGCACCAGGACGCACTTGGGCTTCCCGGTGGAGCCCGAGGTGGTGATCGCGTAACCGAGGTCTCCGTCGGTGGACGGCAGTCCGCGCGGCGGCCGCCACGTGTCGCCGGGCGCGCGGTCGGCGGGCAGCCACTGCGGCCGCACCTCGGTGAGATCCACGTGCCCGTCGGGCGAGGACGTGGTGGCCAGCAGACGGAGACCGAGCAGCCGGACCTTGTCGGTGTTCGACGACCCGCTGTCCCGCTCGTCGATGACGACGAACGGGCGCCGCGCCTTCAGCGCCCCGACCATGGCGACGACCGCGCCGATGTCACGGCAGCTCTCGATGCCGACGAACTCACCGGGTTCCGTACGCGCGGCCAGTCGGCGTGCGAAGTCATCGGTGAGCTCACCGAACTCCCGGTAGCTGACGGCCCGGTCCGCGGTCCGTAACGCGTCGCCGTCCGGGAACTCCCGTACCGCGCGGTCGATGCCGTCGACGACGGACATGTGACGGGTGTGCACCTTGCCCTCCTCATCTGTGACGTGCCGTTGCCGTGCCATGGGGTGAGCGGGGCTGCCGCACCCTGTCGTTCAGATCGATGTGTCGTATCCGCCGTCGGAGCGGATGCCGGTGCCGGTGATGTAGGCCGCCCGGTCGCTCGCGAGGAACGCCACCAGTTCGCCGATGTCGTCGGGCGTTCCATAGCGGCCCAGCGGTATCGACTCCAACGCCGCCTCCCTCACCGCATCGACGTCCGTGCCGAGCCTCCCGGCGGTGGCCGCGTCGACCGCCCGCAGCCGGTCGGTGTCGACCTTGCCGGGGATCACGTGGTTGACCGTGATGCCGAACCGGCCCGTGCTGTCCGCGAGGAGTTTCAGGTAGGACTGCAGCGCCGACCGCACGACGGACGACGCGGCCAGACCGCCGATGGGCGTCGACAGCGAGCTGGAGGTGACGGCGACGAGACGCCCCCAGCCCTTCCGCTTCATCGACGGCAGTCCCGCTTCGACGGCGCTGTGGAGCGACAGCAACATCAGGTCGACCGCCTGCCGGAGCCGCGTCGCGGACAGCTCGTCGACCGTGCCGGGGGCGGCTCCGGGGGAATTGAGGAGGATGATGTCGTAGGGCCCGGTGGCGGCGACCTTCTCGCCGACGCCGGCCGGGTCGCGGAAGTCGCAGGCGAACGACGCGTTTCCGCCCCCCGGCAGGCTTGCGGCCACTTCGGCGGCCCGGCTCTCGTCGGTGCCGGAGATGGTCACCGAGCTGCCGTGGCGCGCCAGGCACCGCGCGACGCCGAGGCCGATCCCCCGGGTGCCGCACAGCACCAGCGCACGTTTGCCCTCCAGGTCGTACATGATCACCCTCAGACTCGTGGTGGTGTTCCGCGACAGTGCTATCGGACCGGATGAGTGAGCGTGCCCACGCCCTCCACGACCGCCTGGACCGTGTCGCCCGGGTTGATCACCGCGGCGCCCGGTGTACCGGTGCAGATCACCGTTCCGGGTGCGAGCGTGCGCCCCGCGGTGAAGTACTCGACGAGATAGCCCAGGTCGTACCGCATGTCGGCCGGTGTGGCCGCCGCGATCGTCTCGTTGTTGAGGACCGTGGCGATCCGGACGGAGCCGAGGTCGTCGCCGAGTTCGTCCACGGTCACCAGGATCGGACCGATGCTGCAGAACGTGTCGAATCCCTTGGCCCACGGTATGTAGCGGGGATTCTCCCGGATCGCGTCCTCAGCGGTCATGTCGAGGACGCCGGTGACGCCGGCCACGACGGACCGCCAGTCCTCACGCGAGACGTTCTTGCATGCCGTGCCGATGACCAGGCCCAGTTCGGCTTCCGCGGTCACCCGCTTGGACTGGGTGGGCAGTTCGATGTGGCCGCCGTTGCCGACCAGGCAGCTGGCCGGCCGCAGGTAGGAACCGGGACCCGAGGCCGGCTGCTGGGCGTCCAGGTCGTCGGAGTGGCGCCGGTAGTTGAGGCCGGCGCCCCAGATGTTCGTACCGTGGTCGGCGACGGTGGCGGCCGACCTGAGGTCCAGGCCCACGGGATCGACGCCGTCCCCGTGGCGTTCGACGGCCTCGCCCAGCTCACGCAGTTCCCGCGCGCCGGCGATGTCACCGATCCGCGTGACGTCCTCGAAGCCGCGAAGGCTCCTCAGCGGCAGCCACCTGTCGCGGTGGCTCACGACGATCTCGTCCCCACCCGCGGCTGAGGCGGTCCTGGCCAGTCTCATTGTGCTTCTCCTGTTCGACGGTCGGTCGGAGAGGGACACGGCCCCCCGGGGCGCGGCCTAGGCGCTGATACGGCTCGCCGCGGTACGGAAGTCGGCCTTGCCCGGGCTGTGGTCGGCGATCTGGACCGCCGTCTCCATCAGTCGCGCCGGGTCGGCCTGGTACTCCGCGGCCAGCTCTTCCACCAGCGGGAAGAAACCGGAGTGGATACCGATCACCGCGCCAAGAACCTGCATGGTGCGGTCCTCGTGGATGGCGTCCATGTTGATCCGGGAGTACTCGGCGAGCTTCGCCAGCTCCTGGTAGTCGAACAGGTCGTCCCTCTCCAGCTTGATGACGCCGGCCAGTGATTCGATCGCGGCGTTGCCCGAGCCCCGGCCGATGCCATTGAGCGTCGCGTCCACGACGGTGGCGCCGGCCTGGAAGGCGGTGACGCTGTTGACGTTGGCCATCCCGAGGTTGTCGTGACCGTGGAAGCCGACGACCGGGTAGTGCTGCCTGACCGCGCTCACGTAGCTGTGCACGTCCTCCGGGAGCATGGCGCCGTAGGAGTCCACGACGTAGACGCCCTCGACCGCCGGGGAGATTCCCTCGAGGAAATCGACCAGCTGGTCGACGGGGGTGGCGCTCGACTTCATGAGGTTCAGGTACACCTGGCCGCATACCTCGGTGGCCCGTCGCAGGTAGTCGAGGTTGTCGGGGACCTTGTCCGGCTCCATTCCGACGCGGACGAACGACATCCCCTTCTTGCACAGTTCCTCGACGGTCTCCAACCGGGTGAACTCCGGCTGGGCGAACATGCCCCACGGCTTGGCCGTCAGCGTGGAGGCGGCGATCTCGCTCCAGCGGCGGTGGTCGATGTTGCAAGCCTTGATCCCGGTCTGCTCCGCCTCGAGTCCGAGTCCGTGACCGACCTCCACCCTGGTGATCGGGGTCTCGTTCAACCGGACGAGGAGGTTGGTCACGAAGGTTTCGTCCAGCTGGAAGTCGACGGCGTAGGAGCCGTCGCGCAATGTGCAGTCAAGCAGTTCGATCTTCGACGTTCCCATGAAGTTTCCGCCCGCTAAGGACATGCCGCCACTCCTCAATCGAGAAATTTGTCGGGTGTACGGAAGCTGCTTTTCACGCAGGCCTCGATATCTGCAGTGCGGTATCGATGAAGATACGTCACGACACACGTCCGGAGGGAACGAAGGAGGACTTTCGCAGCTCTTCTTCCATCCGCAGGGCCGGCTTATTGGCGCCGATCCACAAAAGTGCCTCAGATGCAGATTTGGCAGCGCAAAGGAATGTGCCGGAGGCTTCTTCGGCTTCGCCCCGTCGAATAATTCTTCCGCGGGGTCATGCGGTATACGTTAGGAGTGCTGTCCGAGATTTAGCAAGAGGTGCACGCGGCAAATCTCATCAATTTCGCTCCGCCCGACCCGGCCATTTCGTCGCGCTGATTCTTCGTTTGAACTGCTCCCCGCGAAGAAGGGTGGCACCGGCTACTTCCACCGCACTCACCGCACTCAAAGGAGTGGGCACGGATGTCATCGCGACGGGGAAATCGCGTTGGGCGCGCTCTGGCCGGCCGCACCGACCAGGAGACCGCCCAGGCCGGCGATCGGCTCTGTGCCCATGGTGGCCGGGAGGTCGTGCGAGAAGGGGCGGATGATCTCGTTCTCCGGGGGCGGCGGCATCACGCAGGGCACGCTGGTGTCCAGCATGACGACCTGTCCGACATGCGCCCCGGCCGCGGCGAGCCGCCGTGCCGCGCCGAAGGCGACGAGTCCGCCGAGTGACCGGCCGAGCAGCTGAAACCCTCCGTTCGAGTACACCTCTCGCAGGGTCGCGGCGTACTCCGCCGGACAGTCCGGTCATGGAGCCGACCGGTCTGCGGTCGCCGTCGAAGCCCGGAGCTCGGATTCCGCAGAGCGGCCGGCCGCCGCCGAGGAGCCGGGACGGCTCGGGAGAGGAGTAGGCGGATGCCGAACCGGCATGGGCGCGGAAAGGCGGCGTCGTGATGGTGTCGGGGCCGAGCGGGAGGATCCGTTCTGCGTCAACCCTGGGTATGGGGAGCTCTTTCATCGTCATGCCGTTCCTTCGACCTGCCTTCTCGTTCACCACGGCCGCGACCGCCCGCACGGTGACGTTGCCGTACAGCGCCCGGACGCCGAGCTTGTTACCGAACCTCTTACTGGCCCGGCTCACCGCGCGCATGGCTCGGGGTGAGTGGCCGCCGACGCCGGAGAAGCCGCCCTCGGCGCCCAGCGTGGGCAAGGACAGCACCTCGCCGAAGAGGTCGGTGACGAACCGCTCGGTCGGCGTGCGGGGGCAGACCTGCCCGAGTATTCATGTGCATGTCATCTCGATATCCGGCGCGTCCGGCGCCGGGGGATCAGAGCACGCACCACTGACCCCTCGCTAGAGGCGAACGACGCACGGTCCTCCCCCGTCGGCCGAAGCCCGGCCAGCGGAAGTTCATGCGGCTCTGTGGGGAGTCGCCACGAGGCAGACTTCGCAACGGCCCGTCCGGGAACGTTCGGGGCCGGTCGGCCGTCGGTAGCGGAACGGGACCGGCCCGGAGCCCCGGGGCGCCGCCGATCAGGCCGGCGCACAGCCCGCCCCGCTGAGGACTGGCGACGAAGACGGCCACCGCAGTCAGGGGAGGCGCCGGGTTCGTGACCTGCACGCCGAAGAGCGACAGTACCTCGCCCGACCAGAATCCGAGCAAGTCGGCATTGTGTCACAAGTGTCTTTGACGCATCATCTGTGGATGGTCCACGCAGGAGCGTTTTTCCTATATCATCAGGCATTTCAGCTCACCGATCCGCCGACGCACCGGGAAGACAGTGAGGGGATTCACAAGAGTTGGCCGGGCAATCCTCACCGCGTGCCGCCACACGAAAAGGAAAGGAAGGCAAACTCTCCGAAGAAAGCTGAGCGTAACCCGACGATCCGTCTGGGCAGAAACGCGTTCTGCGCCTTGCTTCAGAGCTCATTCGGATGATCAGGTCGACTCTGCCGGAAGATGCCTTCTGCCGTAACGCGTCCTCGGAATTTCCCATTCTCGACTCCCAGGCTCACACGTATGTGGGGTGGCTGCCGGACCACGAAGAGGGACCGACCCGTGCGCAGATACGGGTTCCCGATTGGGCTCCACTGAACTCACCACACGTGCCTTTGGCTGAATTGCGCGGGTGCGGTCGCGGATCTGTCGTCGCCCCCGGCCGGTGAAACCGGCGGGGCTGCGGCGGACCGTCGGGTGTTACCGCTGGTGTGAGGGGGGCGCGGTCCGGCAGCATCGGCATCGGTTCCGCATATGCGCCGGGCACGGCGATCCGTTTCGGGCGGTCAGTTTCAGCCTGCCGGACGCAGCACAGCCACTCCTCGGCGCTCACCCCCACCCCGAACGTCACAAGTACTCGCGGCAGGGGCCGTCGCTACAGACCTTGTCGGCCGTGACGCTGTCGGGCTTCCCGCGGGGCCTGCCCGACCCGAGCTTCGGAACACGGATCTTCTCCACTGGTTCCTCGTCGAAGAGAAGAACCAGGCGTGGGCAGTCCGGGTCAGCAGCTGTGGCGGTGCGCGAGCCGTACAGGGACTTGCCGTCCAGGCCCAGGGCCCCCAGCTCGTCAACGGGTTCGAGCTGATCGGCGAGCCACTTGCCGACAGCCTCGTCCAGGAGATCGGCGTCGATCCGGACCGGCAGACGACCCGGTGCGCGGGCCCGCGAGACGGCCGTTCCCGGGCCGGGGCGGACCCTCAGCTCCGGCGAAGGCCCCGGCCACGAAGCGCGCGCGGCGGACACCAGAGTCACGGAGCCGTCGAGGGCCGCGAGAGTACCCAGGGTCAGCAGTGCGGCGATCCGGTGGCGGTGCCCTTGACGTCGGGGTAAATCGGACAGGACAGGACTTCGACTGTGAAAACCGGCATAACGGACGCGGCCTCTGGACGGTCAATGAGGTCTTTCAGCGCTGCCGCTCCAGAGTGAGGACCGCTGCTGCGCTTGACGTCATTCGATTCGGGCTGCACCGCGCCCTGCGGAAGATCCGCCAGGACTTCAGACGGGTGACTCCACTCCCGACCGGGGCCCGCGCCCTCGACAGCGTCCGGTTGACGGTCTGTTGAGTGAGCGACAGCTCGCCTCCCGCAGGCCGTCTGGCCGGGGTGGTCACCCACACGCCGGCACCGATGTAAACGCGATCGGCCAGGATCGGCACCCCCCGGCACTCGCAGATCCTGACGATCCGATGGGCGCGGGCCGCGGTCAGGTCATGGCAGCGCCCCGGCAGAGCCGGCGACAGCCACAGCACCTCGCCGTGAGGGTCCGTGACCACCTGCACGTTCACCCCATGCCGACGGTGCTTGGCCGAGTAGCCGACGCGGCCCTCGCCGAGGCGGTCGCACTCGGCCAGGGTGCCGTCGAGCAGGACGGCCTCGGGGTCCTCCTCGCGCAGAGCGCGCGGCAGACCGGGCGCGCGGGCGGCCAGGAGATTGATGACGGCGGTGGTGTGGGCGTGCGCGGTGCCGACCGAGATGCCGAACCCGGCGGCGATCTCCGCGAGGGGCTCGTGCTTGCGCAGGTACACCAGAGCGGCCCGGGCACGCTGGTGCGGCGGGGGCTTGCAACGGCGGTCACCCTCGCGGGTGGCGATGAGCATCGTGACCCACTCGATGAGCCCGTGGGGCAGGTCGAGTGCGGCAGGATGAGGGACCAACAGGGCTCCTGCGCCGATGGGTTGAGACTTCGAACACCTCCCTCAACGGCACGGGAGCCTTGTGCGTTGCGGCCACGGTTCCTGTCACCCGATCGGTGGCCACGCCGAAATACCTCACTGCCGGTATCCGTCGAGGAAGCGGCCGATGCGGCTAATCGCATCTTCGAGGACATCGGCATGGGGAAGCGTGATGATGCGGAAATGGTCGGGTCGCCCCAGGTTGAATCCGGTGCCTTGCACGACCTGAACCTTCTCACTGAGCAACAAGTCGAGCACAAACTTCTCGTCATCGTGGATCTTGTGCATCTTGGGGTCGAGACGCGGGAAAGCGTACAGAGCGCCCTTCGGTTTGACGCAGGAGACACCGGGAATGTCATTGAGCTTCTCCCAGGCCCTGTTGCGCTGTTCATGGAGGCGACCGCCAGGCAGGACGAGGTCCTGAATGCTCTGGCGGCCCCCGAGCGAGGCTTGGATGGCATGTTGCCCAGGCACATTGGGGCACAGGCGCATCGACGCAAGGGTCATAAGACCCTCGAGGTAGCCTTTGGCATGCTCGCGAGGTCCGGAAACAACGAGCCATCCGGAGCGGAATCCGGCGACTCGGTACGCCTTGGACAGACCGCTGAAGGTCAGACACACCACGTCCGGCGCAAGCGGTGCCGCGCTCGTGTGCGTCAGATCGTCATAGAGAATCTTGTCGTAGATCTCGTCGGCGAAAACCATCAGATGATGGCGGCGGGCAAGCTCGAGGATGCCTTCGAGGGTCTCCTGCGGATAAACGGCGCCCGTGGGATTGTTGGGGTTGATGATCACCACCGCCTTCGTTCGGTCTGTGATCCTCGCGGCAATGTCGGCAACGTCCGGGAGCCAGTCGGCGGACTCGTCGCAGGCATAGTGAACGGGATTGCCGCCGGCGAGAGTGGTCACCGCCGTCCACAACGGGAAGTCAGGGGCCGGGATGAGTACCTCGTCACCGTCGTCCAGGAGGGCCTGAACCGCCATCGACACCAGTTCGGAGACGCCATTTCCCAGGAAGACGTCATTCACATCGACGTCCAGGAATCCGCGCTCCTGATAGTGCTGCGCCACCGCGCGGCGAGCAGACAAGATGCCCCGAGAATCGCTGTACCCGTGAGCGAGTGGCAATGTGCGAATCATGTCCTGCACCACTTCCTCGGGTGCCTCAAAACCAAAGAGTGCAGGATTACCGGTGTTGAGTCGTAGAACGCTGTGGCCAGCCTCCTCCAATGCGTCGGCGTGCTCCACTACCGGCCCACGAATTTCGTAGCAGACGCCATTGAGCTTGTTTGACTGTCGAAACTCCATGCGGTTTCCTCTCGGTACTTTGCCGCCGCCACATCGAATCAACCTGACTGCAAGAGTGACTGACCGGAAATCCCAAACTCCTTCCTGCACTGTTCACAGCCCCGCCGAAACCATGTCCGGTTCTGCGCTACCGCGTGGTGTCGGCGTGCCATCGGAATCGATGAGTCCGTCAATGAAACGGGACGGCCTGGGGCCGGCCGATGCCTTCTCCCGCCGGCCGCCCCGGGGAGCGTCCTGCCCCGCAGGCAAGGGCGCTTCGACGCCCACGGCAAGGACCGGCTGTCCCAAGCCCTCGCAGGCCGCCGACGCAGATCGGCCGCCAGCCGGAACTGACGGGCGATCAACAAAGCTTGACGCTACGGCGTGTGCTGCCGAGGAGCTGGCGGGAACGGCACGGTGGCGGTTACCACAGGGGAGGGAGCGTGGGGTCACCCCTGCGCAAGACGAAGCCCTCTGCCGGGAAACTCATCCTGCGCAGGGACAAGCATCCCAGGATGGGGAAAGCGATCCAGCCGACCACCGCATACAGCGCTGATCGAGTATGAGGAAAATCGGCTTTCTTTTTTGATTTCGCGAAGCTTCGGCGCCTCCTCGACGGAGGACACGGTGAAGCCGGCCACCCCCTGAGCTGCTGGCGCCGCGGTTTTCACACCGTGCCCGTAGCCATCAGTGTTCACAGCTTCCACGACCTTGCGACCGGGTTGCCGCTTCCGCGTCACGTCGAGACTTCCCGAAAGGGCACCGGTATGCACGATCGAGCTCAGCGATCGGGACGTCCTTGATCCCGGTTTCCCTTGCCGGCCCAGGCATGAGGCCGCGTGTTCATCGCCGAAGGTCCGACGAGACCTGCACGGGCTGGGCGAACCTCTGCATCACGTTGGGAAAAGGCTTTCGCGCCGTGAAAACCTGGTAGTGGTCGCGGAGAGTATTGCCTTCGAGTGGCATAACCTCCGTGAATCCCGCCTGGCCCAGGGCCTGACGTAGGCGCTGTTCGTCGAATACGTGGGAGTGCCGGGTGAACTCAAAGATCTCGTCGTCGATCTCCATCCGCACGTCCCAGCGGCGGAGGCCGGCGTCGGGAATCAGTCTGATGGTCTCGGAGACGAATACCTTCCGGCCCCGCACCTCGCACGGAGTATGGTAAATAGGGCCGTCCGGGCGGGACTGGTCGCTCTCGGCGGGGATGTCCACATACAGGAAACCGCCCGGCTTCAGAGCGCCGTACATGCTCTTCAGGTGTCCGACGATTGCGACGGCATCGGCGACAGGGTTGTCGTCGTCCCAGACGTTCGCGTACACCAGTGAATTTCCGCGGCAGATCACAAGATCGAACACGTCAGGGAACGTTCCGGCGAGATCGGCCCAGTCCAAAAGGATCGGCTTCGCGTCGAGACCAAGATCGGCCGCATTGATTTCGAAGCGCTCCAGCATCGCGGCGCTTCCGTCTGCGCATATGACGCTGTGGCCATCGCGGATCAAGTCGAGTGTTATGAAGCCTGTACCCACCGAGCAGTCGATGACAGATTTTTCAGGAAAACTCGCAAGAAGCTCTTCGAGATGCTTTGTCACCTGCTTCCTGTCCGAGCAGGCCTCGAGGTAGAACTCCATCAGTTCTGCGAATTTCATCTCAACCCTCACAGGTTTCCCTGAGCCGTCGCCCAGTTCAACAGTTCTTCACGGTCGATCTTGCTGTTGTGTCGCCTGTCGGAGGGCAGCGAGCCCGGGTAGAAGAGCAGCTTGGGCACCGGCAACGAAAGGCGCTCGGCCACCGCGTCGACGTCTTCCTGCACCACGCGGTCCCAGGAGGACTCAGGGAGGACCAGAAGTACCTGCGCACTTCCGGGAGCCGCAATCACGGCACAGGCGTAGACGCCCAGGTGATGGTTGTAGGCCTGCTCCTGCTGATCGGGGTAGACGCGTCCGAAGGCCGTGTCGACGACGTGCTTTTTGCGGCACAGGAACCACACCATGGACTTCTCGTCCATATAGCCCACGTCGCCCATACGGTGCCAGAGGGAGCCATCCCCCGTGTGGCGCAGCTTTGCGTACGCGGTGAGCTCGGGGCGCCTGAAGTACTCGGTGGTCACCCGAGGGCCACTGACGACCAACTCCCCGATGCTGCCTGGCGGGAGGAAATCCGCATCGGTGATGTCGCGCAGTTCGGCAGCGGCGGAGTCGATCACCTCGACTCGTGTGTCAACCGCGTGGCCGAGGGGCACTCCACGGCCCTGCTTCGTGCCCCGCTCCGTCAAATCGGCCAACGTCGCAGAGTCGATCAGAGTGATGGGCATCAGCGCCTCTGTGCTCGCGTAAGGCACGTAGAGGCGCGCCTTCGGCATCACCTGCCCGAGGTTCGCCAGCATCTCCTGGTTCACTGCCGCGCCTGCTGTCGCGGCGACCTTGACCGGGGGCGCCATGATGGCCCCTCCCCCGCAGTGCTCGGCCAGTCGCTGCCAGAAGACCGGAGAGGCGAAGACGTAATCACAGCCGTGCGTCGTCATCTGCCGGATGGCATCAGGGATCGACAGCAGGGCCGGCTGGGTTTCCGGGAGGGCAGGAATCACAGCCCGGCGCCCCATGGCGATCGCCTTGATGCCCAGATGGGGGAAGAATGCAAACTCGGATCGGACACCGAACTTCTCATAAGAGTCCCGCTGTACGCGGAGGTACGAACTGATCTGGGAGCAGGTCCATGGAACACCCTTGGGCAGCCCCGTCGTCCCGCTCGTGTAGAGCAGCAGGACGTGATCATCGGGGTGCGCTTCTTCCGGGCTCACCGCTTCACTGTCGTCCGGGATGCTGTAACGCACGTCGAATCCATCCGACAGGTACGTCTCGTGGCCGGGTACCGGAGCGGCACTCACCCATAGGGCGGGTTCCAGCTCTTTCACACATTTCGCCAGAACCTCTTTGCTAGTGCCGGCATCAACGAAGGCAGGCACTGCTCCCACGATGAAGCACGCGTAGATGATGTGCGCGAACACCTCTCCCGCCGGCATTGTGACAGCGACTCGGTCTCCCCGAGTGACACCCAGTTCGACCAGCCTGTATGCAACTCGCTGCGAGTCGTACCAGAACTGCTGAGCCGTGACTGTCCTACCGGTGGCGCAATCTGTGAGAACGCCAGAGTCCTCGGGATTATTGCAGCGGTCGACAAGACCCTGCACCAAAGGATTTAACATATTCCGCCCTACTCCCCACGTCACACCAGAACGCGCCCGCGAGGGCACGCTGGATAAAAATAAGATGACTTTCCAGGTGTTCTGCTAGACCATGCGATGGCGGTAGCGAATACGCTGGAGGCGCGCGTGGCGGAACGGCTGGTTCCAAATTGTGGGGCACCAGTCCGGGAAACCCAGGATACTCAAGGGGAGTGATGTCCCCGCTCCTGCACTTGTCGCTCGGTTGTCATGGCGAATGACAACGACGACGACGCTAGCACGTCAGCTCGACGTGAAGTCGGCCCTTGAATTCTCCGCTGGCTACGGATCCGCGGCCCATCACCCTGCCCGCAAAGTCTGGGGCGGTCCTGGAGAGGTTTGACCATGGATCTGCGCAGAGACGGTCGTCGATTTCCTTTGATTTGAAACTCACTTGAGCGATCTACGCGCCCACTCCTTCGAAGCCATGGCACAGCCAACCTTCAGCCTTGAATATCGCAGCCGAGGGGCAGCGATCCCTTCGGTTTCAGGGTGTCACCTCGAGGTACTGCGAGGGGTGCGATGAAGATCGTAAGCCTTGGCTGAAATTCGCTGCACCGTCTCCCAATTTCCTGCGTCAGGGTGATGCGTCCGATATATCCTTTCTGACGCGAAAGCGACAACTAAGCGAGGTTTACTCGTTTAATTTAGCTCACTTTGTCCTCGAATTCTTCACCGTCGTGGAGCCCGAGGGCATCACATTTCCGTACGCACGGCAGCTGAATCAGGCCATCTCAGTTATCAGACTTCTCGCCTGTCCTTCGGTGGTGTCGATAAGGCGCGCCCCCGGGCGTCCCTGTACACGTTCCGGTTGTCCCGGATGAACACGACCGGGCCACCGAGCTGCTGGTGGCCCGCCACCAGCAGAGGGCGACAGTCGGTCCAGGTGAAACAGCGGCCCCCACCGCACCTGCGAGGGATGTGCCGTCTACGACCGGAACGGTGTCCGTGCGGGGCCGTTGGCGCTGTTTGAGTGCTGGCAGCGGCCCGGTACGGCTGAGGATCCGAGCGGCCGCAGCTTTCGAGACACCGAACAGCGGTGCTGGCTGCCGCAGCGTGAGGTTCGTGCACCAGTACGCGCCCACCAGCAGCACCCGGTCCTCCAACGCCAGTGACCAGGGCCTCTCCGGACGTGCCCTGCCGACCTGCTCACGCAGCGGCTTCCTGACCAACGCGTCGACGGTGCGAACGGAGGTCGGCGCGTATCTCGTAGCGGGTCCGAAGTCCTTCGAGGTGGTGCAGCCAGGTGAAGATCCGCTCGATCACCCAGCAGGTCTTGCCCAGCCCGGAGCCGTGTCCCTGGACAGCCTGCAGCCGGGTGACGCCATCCTCGGCTCCGGTCATGTCGCGCTCTGCGGCAAGTGGACCGACTCCAGCAAGACGGAAATGTGGGTGTGCGAGGAGTACAGCACCGGCGACGCGGGCCGCCACACCCTCAAGAGCAAGGCGGCCTGCAAGGCCGACGGTTACAAGGGCCCGCGCTACGACAAGGCCACCACCGCCCCCGCCCCCGTCCTGCCAAGGCCGAGCCGGCCACGGCGTACGACCAGGGCGACGGCACGATACGTATCTACCGCTGGACCTCCACCGGCAGCGCCTTCGACCGCGCCACCGACTACGACTCCGGCAGTTTCCGTCTCTCCGACGTCGACGACCGCGTGGGCGTCAGGTGACGTCAACGGGGACGGCAAGGACGACATCGTCATGGCGCACCAGTACAACGACGGCACCTGGGGCTTCTGCACCTTCCTGAACGGCAAGACGTACGACGGTGTCCGGTACACCGGCGGCACCTACAACCTCGACGAGGTCGGCGGGCGCCTCGTCCTCGGCGACTGGTACGGCCCCCGCGGGAGCGAAGCGCACCCGGACCGTGAGGCCACCGCCCTCGTTGGCGGTGGCCGGGTGCGCGTCTGCGGTCTGGCCCAGTTGTCCAGGCGTGGGGAACCGAGGGTGCGCTGCCGTTCCAGAGGCAGCTGGTGCTACCCGCTGATGGTCGCCGAGGGCGGGGTCCAGCGGCTTGTGGGCGGCACGGTGCTGCTGACGCCGAAGTCCTTCTTGAGCTGTTCGGGGATGGCGTAGTGCATGACGCGGCCGCGGGTGAGGGAGCTGAGTTCCAAGAGCGTGGTGAAGTGGCCGAGGCGGTCCAGGGCCCAGGCTCCCAAGGGGGAGCGGTCCTCGATCGTCTCGAGGATGTTGAGCAGGGCGGGGGCGGTTTTGACTGCCGTGTCCCAGGAGGTGCGGGGCACTTGGAGCCAGTCTGCGCAGGTGTCGCCGACGAGGTAACGGATGAGGGCGCCGACGACGGGGTCGAAGAAGGTGCCGGGAACGACTTCTTCGTAGAGGTCGATGAGCTGGCGGGTGAGCTGGGCGCCTTCTTCGCTGGGTCCCATGTGGCGGGTCATGTACAGGTCGGAGAACTCCCGGGCTGCCTGGAGGTCCTCGGGCACATGGTTCTGGTCGATGCCGAGCATGGCTCCGACGACCCGCCAGGCGTAGTAGTAGGCGTCGGCGCCTTCGGTGCTCATGTGGATGCCGAGGCGGTGCAGGGCGTCGAGGACCTGGATGGAGAACATCATCTGCCCGCCGATCATGTCCTCCTGACAGATCGGCGTACCGAGACCGGCGATGTCCCAGCGGCCCTCGCGCTTGAGGTGGTGGCGGATGGAGGCGTGCAGCAGGCGGACCTTCTGGGCGGCCGGGATGAACCGGCTGCCGGCTTCGAAGGCGTCGGGCTGCATGAGGTAGACGGTGAACTGCCCGGTCTCGGCCATGCGCTTGGACGGGTACTTCAGCCCATGGGTGGCCGACAGGAGTTTCGCGACGTGCGGGAGGACGTAGCAGGCGGGCATGGAGGCGAAGGACAGGGCGGTGGAGATGTGCACGTTGTTGTCGATGAAGAACAGCCGGGCTTTCTCCATCTCGCCCCAGTCCACCCACGCCGGTGGCGCGCTGCTCTCGTGCAGGTACTCGCGGGCCACCTCCGGCAGGCCCTGGGGCAGCTCCTGGCCGACGGTGGAGACGTACCGCATGAGCGTGTTGAATGTGCCCACCTCGCCGCGCTCGAACAGGGTCGCCACGGTCGCGTCCGCCAGCTCGTCACCGGCCAGCCGGAGCGCGTCCATGGAGGCTTGGGTGTAGGTCATCGGCGTTGCTCCCAGGGGTGCGGCGGTCAGTGGTGGCGGGCGGTGGCGAACGCCGCCAGGCCAGACAGGGCGTGGTGGGCTTCGGCGGTCAGGTCGGCGTCGGCCAGAACCTCGTGGGCTTCACGCAGCCGGGCGGTGATCATGTCTTCGACGCGGGTGACGGCTCCGGTGCGGCGAGCGATCCCCCGTACCCGCTCCACCTGCTGCTCGCTCGGGTTTCCCCGCCCCAGCAGATGGTGCAGTTCGCGGCGCTCTCCCGGGGTGGCGGACTGCAGGGTGTGGGCCATCAGGGCGGTGGGCCGGTTGCCGGCCAGGTCGTCGGCCGGGTTCTTTCCTGTTCGAGCCGGGTCGCCGAACAGGCCCAGCAGGTCATCGCGCAGCTGGAACGCCTCGCCCAGCGGCAGGCCGTAGCCGCTGTACGCCTCAAGCAGCCGCGGCGGGGCGCCGGCCAGGAGTCCGCCGATGTGCAGCGGACGTTCGACGGTGTACTTGGCCGTCTTGTAGCGGATGACTTTCACAGAGGCGCCCGCGTCCGGCTCGGCGCCGGTGCGCAGGATCTCCAGGCACTCCCCCGCCACCAATTCACGGGCCAGCACTCCCCACAGGGGCCGGGCCCTGCTCAGGTAGGCCCCGGGCAGGCCGCAGGTGGTGAACAGCTGGCCGGCCAGCGATATCAGCAGATCGCCCGTCAGCATGGCCAAGGCCCGGGCACCGGCTTTCGGCCGCGCACGGTCGGTGAGCGCCTCGCGCAGTGCGATGTGCGCGGTGGGTCGGCCGTGCCGGGTACGGCTGCGGTCGATCAGGTCGTCGTGGACGACAGCGGCCGCGTGCACCAGCTCAATCGCACTGGCGGCGCGTACCAGCGCCTCGCTGTCGGGCTGGCCGGCCCCGCGCCAGCCCCAGTAACAGAACGCCGCCCGGAACCGTTTGCCGTGCTCCGTCGCCGCGTGCAGCTGCTCGGCGACCACCACCAGGCAGGCATCGATGTCGGCCAGCGCCTGAGCTTCCGCGGTAACGAACTCGTCGAGGACCTGGTCGATGCGCTTCTTCAGTAAGGCGTGCTCGGCCAGTTCACTCACTGCCGCTCTCCGCCCGGGTGTGAGCGGTGGCGGTGCGGGCGGTGGCGGTGCGGCCGGTGACGGTGCGGGCGAGCACCTCCAGGTGAGCCGGCGGTGTGACCGCATACCGGTCCAGGACCAGGCGGCCGCGCGCCTTGGTCTCCTTCTGCCCCTCAGCCAGCAGCTCCCCCAGGTCGGCTCGGCGCAGCAGGCCGCCGATACCGCCCAGAGCGCTGCTCAGTCCCGACACGGCCAGATCGGCAAGGCCGGCCACCAGAGCCAGGGCATCCCCGGTCAGGCCCGGCCCGCAGCCGTCGTGATGTGTCACAGCATGTCCCCCCTGGACGGCAGTGCCCGCCCTGTCCCGGCCGGTTGGCGCAGGGCAGGGGCCGGGCGGTGTTCGGCCCATCAGGCGATTCGAGTGTGACCGCCGGGCACTCCCCATGTGGCCCATATGCACTATCGAGTGATCTTTCCATAAAGATCACTCCTCGCAGCACTTGGCTGGGAACATGCGGCACCTCGGAGATGACCACCAAACGGCCACCTCCCGGGTCACCGGCGGACCAACGCCACCGATCGTCCGCGCCCGCCAGAACCCCGCCGACACCGGCCGAAAAGGGGAAAACGGCGGCAGGGGGAACCGGACGATCACGCCCTCCGCCCTAACGCATCCGGGCGCCTCGCACCGGACGGGGCCGGCGACCCTTGCGAGGACCGGCCGACACCCGGCACCACTGGTCCTTCCACAGCCCTCGCACGGTCCGAGATGTCGGTAGAGGGCACCACGGCGCCGACCGGGCCACACGGCCCGCTACGAGCGGAACACGCCGCCTTTTCGGTGCACCCCCCGGTGGGGCCATCGCGGGCTGCGGCCGGGGCAGCCACGGAGGGCTGTACTCCTTCCCCCCACTTCGGCACGTCGGCCACGGTGGCGTCCGGGCGCAGCCGTACGAAACGCGGTGGGCGGCTCAGCGTTCCGGTGAGGCCGCCGGCAATCGCTTCGGTGGTCTCGCGCCTTCCTGCCGGATCCACCCGGAGGGCGGATCCGGGTCGGCGCGTTTGACCACGACCTCACCCAGGCCCTGGCTGAGCGGGCGGGCCCGGTCATGCCGCCGCCTCGGGTGGGTCCGGCCCAGCGGCAGACCGCGAGGCAGGGGCAGGGGCAGGCCACCTTTGCGGCATCACATGGCCTCACATGGCATCACATCGCGCCGGATGGCGCGGCTTGGTGCCATCTAGCGCCAAGCGGCGCCATTCCATGCCGCCGAAAGCACATGAGCACGCATGGCGCCACCGTCATCCAGGTAGGCACTAGCGCGTTTTCGCAGGTCAGAGTGGGTACTTCGACCACCGATCCGGAGATATCGTCCGACGGCTTGCATGGTGCGCCATTGTGGTGCCATGATGGCGTCATGGACCTCACCTCGTATGTCGACACCCTCCGCCGCGAACTCGCGGTGGCTGCCGAAGCCGGCGGCGACGAAGCCCGCGAGCTGGCAGAGCGGCTCACCGCCCCCCTGGAGTCGGCAGCCCGGCTGACCATGCTCAACGTGCTCTCCGCCGCGACGGACGAGATCACCCGCAAACTCGCCCCCGGCTCGGTCGACGTACGGCTGCGCGGGCTCGACCCCGACTTCGTGGTGACGCTGCCGCCCACCGACGGCGGCGCTCCCGCGGAGCCCGCCGCGCCCGTCGAACCGCTCAAGACCCCGGCCGACGGCGATGAGGGCGGCACCGCCCGCGTCAACCTGCGCCTGCCGGCCCACCTCAAGGCCCGCGCCGAGGAGGCCGCGAGCCGCGAGGGCCTGTCGGTCAACGCGTGGCTGGTGCGCGCCGTGTCGGCCGCGGTCGAGGGCGGCACCCGGCCGCGTACGACGGAGAGGGCCCAGACCGTCGGACAGAGCTTCACAGGCTGGGTGCGCTAGCCGCGCCCCGCCCGCACCACTTCACTCACACCACGTCCCACCAGCGGGGACGTCCTGAAGACCCAAGAGGACGGGACAGCCATGCCTTCTTTCGACACTCCCGAACCGATCTCGGCCACGGCGCACGTAGAGGTCGGTTCCATCCAGTTCACCGCAAGCGACCGCCTCGACACCGTCGTCGAAGTGCGGCCCCGCGACCCGAAGAAGGACCAGGACGTCCGGACGGCCGACCAGACCGAGGTCACGTACGCGAGCGGCGTCCTGACCGTCAGGACGCCCAAACAGCGCTATCTCCTCGGGCGCACCGGCACCGTCGATGTGACGGTCGAACTGCCCACGGGCTCGCGCATCGACATGACCGGCGCCTGGGCCCAGGTGCTCGGCGAGGGCCGGCTCGGCGAGGTCCGCGTGAAGACCTCGTCCGGCGACGTCCGCCTCGACACCACCGGCCCGCTGAAGCTGACCGCCTCCCACGGCTCGATCACCGTCGACCGGATCGAGGGCACGGCCGAGATCACCACCAGCTCCGGCAGCCTGCGCGTCGGCGCCGTCGACGGCCCCGCCGTCCTGAAGAACTCGCACGGCACCACGACCGTCGGCACCGCGGCCGGCAACCTGCGGGTGAGCGGCGCCAACGGCGACATCGACATCGCACGCGCCGAGGGCCCGGTCGCCGCCACCACCGCCCACGGCACCCTGCGCGTGGGCGAAGTGGCCCGCGGCACCGTCCAGTTGGAGACTTCCTACGGCGCCATCGAGGTCGGCATCCGCGAGGGCACCGCCGCCTGGCTCGACGTCAGCTCCGGCCACGGGCAGGTGCGCAACACACTCGCCGCCTCCGAGACCCCGGAGAAGACCGAGGACACCGTCGAGGTCCGCGCCCGGACCCGCTACGGCAACATCGACGTGCGCCGCGCCAAGGCCTGACCCCAGAAGAACCGGCCTCGACTCACCCACTCCCCCAGCCACTTCAGCCTTCGAACGGGAGGGCCCATGCCTTCTTTTGTCATGCCCACATCCAAGCGGGACGACGGTCACCCGTCGCTGGCCGCCGTCTCCACCGTAGGTCTGCGCAAGTCGTACGGTGACAAGACCGTCCTCGACGGCATCGATCTGCGCATCCCGGCCGGGTCCGTGTTCGCGCTGCTCGGCCCGAACGGCGCCGGCAAGACCACCGCCGTCAAGATCCTCTCCACCCTCGTCACCGCCGACGGCGGGCAGGCCCAGGTCGCGGGCCACGACGTCGCCACGTCACCGGGCGGGGTGCGTGCCGCGATCGGCGTCACCGGGCAGTTCTCCGCCGTCGACGGACTGATCACCGGTGAGGAGAACATGCTCCTGATGGCGGACCTGCACCACCTGTCCAAGCGCGAGGGCCGCCGTACCGCCGCCGAACTCCTGGAGCGCTTCGACCTGGTGGAGGCCGCGAAGAAGCCCGTCTCCGCCTACTCCGGCGGCATGAAGCGCCGCCTGGACATCGCCATGACGCTCGTCGGCGACCCGCGGATCATCTTCCTCGACGAGCCGACCACCGGCCTCGATCCACGCTCCCGCCACACCATGTGGCAGATCATCCGCGAGCTGGTCGCCGGCGGCGTCACCGTCTTCCTCACCACCCAGTACCTGGAGGAGGCCGACCAGCTCGCCGACCGCATCGCGGTGCTGAGCGACGGCAAGATCGCCGCCGAGGGCACCGCCGGCGAGCTGAAGCGGCTCGTCCCGGGCGGTCACGTCCGGCTCCGCTTCTCCGACCCGGCCACCTACCAGTCCGCCGCCCTCGTCCTGCGCGAGGTCGCCCTCCCCCGAACTCTCGGCCTCGCTCGAGCAGGTGACGCCCCCATCGACGAGGCGCTGGCGCTGCGGATCCCCAGCGACGGCAGCCAGCGCGAGCTGCGCTCCATCCTCGACCGGCTGGACAGCGCCGGCGTCGAGGCGGACGAACTGACCGTGCACACCCCCGACCTCGACGACGTGTTCTTCGCCCTGACCGGCGGAACCAACGCCCCCGACCAGCCCAAGGAGCCCCTCCGATGAGCGCCCTCTCCCTCGCCGTACGCGACTCGAGCACGATGTTGCGCCGCAACCTGCTGCGCGCCTGGCGCTACCCGTCCGGGACCCTGAACCTGCTGCTCACACCGATCATGATGCTGCTGCTCTTCGTCTACATCTTCGGCGATGTGATGAGCGCGGGCATCGGCGGCGCCGACCGCTCCGACTACATCGCCTACATCGTCCCGGGCATCCTGATGATGACCATCGGCTCCACCGTGATCGGTGCCGCGGTGTACGTCTCCATGGATATGTCCGAGGGTCTCATCGACCGCTTCCGTACGATGGCGGTCTATCGCGGTTCCGTGATCATCGGGCACGTCGTCGGCAGCGTGCTCCAGGTCCTCGCCAGCCTGGTCCTCGTCGGCGCCGTCGCCGTGGCCATCGGCTTCCGCTCCACCGACGCCACCGCCCTGGAGTGGCTGGCGGCGTTCGGGCTGCTCGCGCTGTTCGCCCTGGCGCTCACCTGGATCGCCGTCGGGATGGGCATGGCCAGCCCGAACCCGGAGGCGGCCAGCAACATGGCCATGCCGCTGATCCTCCTGCCCCTCATCTCCAGCGCCTTCATCCCGGCCGACACCATGCCCGGCTGGTTCCAGCCGATCGCCGAGTACCAGCCGTTCACCCCGGCCATCGAGACCCTGCGCGGCCTGCTCCTCGGCACCGAGATCGGTCACAACGGCTGGCTCGCCGTCGCCTGGTGCCTGGCCCTCACCGCACTCGGCTACCGCTGGTCGACCTCACTGTTCAACCGCGACCCGAAGTGAGCGCGCGGGCTGCCTCCCGCAGCCCGTCCCGCCCCAGGGCGGCGTACTCCGACACCGCGTCGGCGTACGCCGCCCCGTCGGTGTTCTCGGTGGCCCACCCGGTCCGGGCCGGGTGTTGTTCCAGGGTGGTGAGTGCGAGGTGCTGGGCACCCGGTCCAGCCAGGGACTGCAGGGCGGCCCGGAGGTTACCGGCGTCTCCCTTGCCTGTGCCGGAGGAGGAGCGGCCTCGTGCGGAGCGCCGTCGTACGTGGCGGATCACATGCCATTCGGCGAACGGGCGGATGAGGGTGGCATGGTGCGGGGGCTCTGTGAGGGTGCGTACGAAACCGTTCGCCAGGAGGGCGAGGTTCTCGTCGCGCTGCGGCAGGACGCCGGCGTTGACGAGCAGGCCCCGGACATACGCGGAGGCAGCTCGCTCGGGCAGCGCGGCGAGAGCCCCATGGGTGAGGTCGCCGGGCCGGTGAGCGAGGCGGCCCAGGAGCTGCGCGGTCGGACTGCGCCTGAACCCCGCGAGAACTCGGTATCGGTAGAGGTTGTCCGGCTGGTCAGAATGTGCGCGACGGGAGCGAACAGCTCGGCAAGGTCTGGGTCAGAACCGAGTGACGAGAGCGCCTGCAGCTCTGAGGCGGGAGCCCCTCTTCCACGGGAGAGTGATACCGCCGAGTTCTGCGTTCCGGCGCCTTTTCGCTGCCTGTCATGCGTCCTCCCCCATCAGTCCACGGCACATCCTTGATCAGGAGTTGCGCCGAACGTCCTACAGTCCTGCCCTAGGAGGCGTTCGATGCGCCGGCCTCGGGTTTCGAGGAGACCAGGACACCGATCTTGTCGATGCGGTGCTCGGGGTTGCCGCGGTCGTCGCGCCAGAAGTTTCCGACGGCGTTGTCCTCGGGCGTCGCGCAGGTGGAGACCGTGATCATCGCCTTGGTCGGTTTCTTCCCCGGCTCGCCCGGGACCGCGGCCCGCTGCTCGGCCAAAGAGCGCTCCGACCGGAAGGAGGTCTTCCTGGTCTCCGTGATCCGGTACTCGTGCACCACGCCGCCTGCCGCGACGAAGACGGAGTCACCGGTGTCCAGGGACGGAAGGTCGCGCAGCGGCCCGCCCGCGGTGAGCCGGTGCGCCGTGACCAGGTAGTTGCCGATCTCGCCGGGGCCGACGCCGCCCTCGCCCCCGTACGGGCTGGCCGCGAAGCCCTTGTCCTGGATCCGCGTGCCGGCCCGGTCGTCGGTGGTGCCCTCGTACGGGACGACGCGCAGGTCCTCCAGGCCCATCTCGGGGATGGCGAGCACGGCGGGCCGGGTGCGCGCCTCGCTCTTCGGCGGCGAAGGCTCGGGCGACGGCGTGACGACGACGGAGGAGGGCGCGGCGATCGAAGCCGTGGCGGCGCCCGGGACCGGGGACACGGCGGCCGGGGTGGTCGCCGCGTTCACGGAGGAGACCGCGGCCGGGGCGGCCGCAGGCCTGCCGTCGCCGCTCGCCGCCTCGGCCCCGGCGGAGCAGCCGACCAGGGCGGCCAGGACGGCGGCGAGTGTCGCGGGGACGGTTCGGTGACTCGGCATGGCATTCCCGTGTGAGGGCCGGGCGGTCGCACCCCGGCGGGCGGGGGGAACTTGTCGGACAAAAGGACGATAGGCGATCGTATGTTTCCATAACAGGGTTCCCGCGTGTGAGGCCGATCATTCACCGAGCCCGGTGGTGCACGGAGTGCGACAGCGGGGAAACCCTGTGTGAGGGAAGGTCTCCTGGACGAAAGGAGCAGAAGAGCCCGTCGACCCAAGAGAGACTTGGGCGACGAGCGCGGCCGGCGTCGCTCGCCGCCCTTCAGGCGCGTCCGGGGACGGCGATACGGAGACCGAGGAGCTGTTGCGTATGCACCGGCACGTGGTCCTCGGCGAGGCCGTCGATGAGACCCCCCAGTGGGATCGGCTGGTCCAGCACGAGCACATCGCCGGACAGCAGGAGTGACGGCACCAGGACCGAGGCGGCTTTCTCGTGGAGCCGATCGGCGATGTCGCACAGAACGGCGGCCTGGCTCCGGACCTGATCAATCAGGTCCGCCCGGCCCGGGTGCTCGGCGATGATCCGGTCAAGATTCCAGGAGTCGAGGCAGATGCGGTTGTCGAAGGTGGGCCGCGAGCCGGCGACGACGCCCAGAGCAACCGCTGCGATCGAGGCGTCGACACTGAGGAGGTGGGCCAGTATCCGGTCGGCGTTCCAGCCTCCGTCGTCCGCGTCGCCGAGATCGGGAATGGCCGCCACATCGAGCAATCCGTCGTAGGCGGTGCGCAGCGCTGTGGTATCCATGGCCACTTCCTTCAGTCGGGGCGTGTCGGACTCGTATCCCGCTCGGCTGCCTCAGCGACGCGCTTGATGTTCGCCAACCGCCGGTCCCAGTCGGCCGCGAGCGAGGCCATCCACCGCGCCGTCGCGTCCAGCGCCGCGGGCCGTACGGCGTACCGCACCTCACGTCCGACCCGGCCTCCGGAAACCAGGCCGGCGGCGTCCAGGACGGCGAGGTGCTTGACGACCGCCTGCCGTGAGACGGGGAGTCGTTCGGCGAGCGTCGTGGCAGTGGCCTCGCCCTGCGCGGCAAGCAGTTCGAGCAGTTGTCGTCGCGTCGGGTCGGCCAGCGCGCCGAGGACGTTGTCGACGGCCTCGGCGGCGCCGGGACGCTCTTCCGTCATGCGGAGGGCTGTTCGGCGCGCGCCTTGAGCGCGTCGAGCTCCAGCGGCCAGCCTTCACTGTGGTCCTTGCGGTTCCGACTGCGCAGCTCCTCGGATCCGGCCAGCGCCGCGAAGCCGCTCTCGACGACGCGCAGCCGCGTCCGGTCGCCTTCCCGGGTCAGCGTGAACTCCACAAGGGTGCTGTTGTCCTCACGCAGCTCTTCCCCGGGGAAAGCACTGGTCCAGCGGTATGCCAGGTACGTCGGCGGCTCGACCTTCTCCACGCGCACCGGGAAGTCGCCGTGCTCGGCGTTCTTCGCCACCATCGAATCCCCCTCCTTGGCCACGGTGCCGGGCAGGCTCGCCTTGTCGGCCACCCAGAACCCGGGCTGGGCCACCAGCGACCAGACCCGCTCCAGGGATGCCGCGATCAGGGTTTCGCGTTCGATCCGGTCCTCGCTCATGAGGGACTCCTTCACCGTCGCCATCGGATGCAACTCCAGGGTTGCACATCGACTTCCGAGGCGCAACCCGAGGGTTGCACTCCTGGAGAAGCGTCGCTTCAGCCGGGAGGCCCTGGCGGTGTCCGACGGGACGAGTGACGCCTCTGCGGGTGGATCCTTCCGATCACTGTGGGGCATCACTGTGGGGCGGGGGGATCTTTCGGATGACGAGTGGGCCCCGCTGGAACCGCACTCCCCAAGGCGCCGCGGGCGGGGTGGGAGCCGGCGGCGCCGTCGCAGAGTGATCAATGGGATTCCGTTGAGGTCCGGGAGATCAGGCGGCGCTGGGCGCAGGAACAGTCCGAGGCCCCTGCGCACACCACAGACGAGCAGCCGGGCGAAGGGGCATCACCCCAGCTCCCCGAGGTGGGTGTTGAGGGCCTGGGCAGCCTGCCCGAGCTCAGGGAACTCCATGACGCGCACGCCGGCCTCCTCCAACTGCTCGCAGCCGACGCAGTCGTCGACGAACAAGCCCGGCTCGCGCCACGCGATGACGACGCGCGGGATACCGGCGGCAATGATCCGCTGCGCGCACGGCGTGCGGGGTGAGCGCCGCTGGGAGCACGGTTCCAGCGAGCTGTAGATCGTCGCTCCGGCCAGACGCGGGTCGTCGTCGGCCAACTTGGCGAGCGCGGCCTCTTCCGCGTGGTCGTGGGGGCCGGTCTCGCGAGAGTAGCCGGTGGCCAGTCCGGTGCCGTCCTCGCCCACGATGACCGCTCCCACCGAGTAGGCGCCGGTGGACGGAGGGCACAACGCGGCCAGTTCGATCGCATGCTTTATCCAGTGCCGGTCCCGCTCTCGACCAGGCGTACGCATCAGGACCGCTCCTTCGGGGCGTACCGGATCAGGACGACGTCGCCGACCATGCGGGTCTCCAGCACCTTCATCCGCCCGGCCGCCCCGCCCGGGTAGTCAGCAGTGTCCAGGAAACGGGGCGCGCCGGAGTGCCCGACCAGGAGCGGGGCGACGGCGAAGTGAACCTCGTCCGCGAGGTTCTGGGCCATGAGCTGCGTATGGACCGAGCCGCCGCCTTCCACCATGAGCCGGCCGACACCACGGCGGCCGAGTTCATCGAGGACCAGGCCCCAGTCGAGCCCGGAGCCAACGCTGACCACATCGGCCACGCCGTCAAGAGTGGCTCGGACCTTCTCCACCGCACGGTCCACGGTGAACACGAGTTTGTCGCCGCCGCAGTGCCAGAACTTCAGGCCGATGTCCAGATCTCCGGTCGCGGTGACCGTGACCTTCAGCGGATACTCCGGCTTGCCCCCCGCCGTCCGCTGCGTGCGGCGGGCCTTGCTGCTGACAAGCAGACGCGGGTTGTCGCGGCGTACCGTGCGTGCCCCGACCAGGATGGCATCGGAATCGGCGCGGACCTGGTCGACGCGGTCGAAGTCCTCGTCGCTGGAGAGCAGCAGTCGCCCGGGGCTCAGGTGGTCCAGACAGCCGTCGACGCTCACAACGGCAGACAGAAGAACATACGGGCGGGTGGTCATCTGCTCAGGCTTTCGTTTCTGTCTCGTGTCTGGCTCGTGTCTGTCTTGTGGGGGAGAGCAGTGTCGAAGGCGCCGTGGCGAACGGGCCCGTGGCGTGCTCGTCCTTGCCCGGGTCCGGAAGCCGGGCGCGGAAATCCCGACGTACAGGGAAGCAGCAGCGGTTCGTACGCCCGGGCGGCCGGGCGTACGAACCACCAGCAGGATGGGGCGTGGAACGCGGGCGCCGGCCTCGTCCGCTACGCCGACACCTCGTACACCGAGCCGTCGTAGGACGCCGCGAGGAACCGTTCGCCGAAGGTGTCGTAGTGCAGGCACGAGACGCCTGCGGTGGTCGGCTTCTCCACACGCACCCACTCGCCCGACGCGGGGGCGTACACCGCGACCATGCCCGCATAGGACCCGGTGGCGATGAGGGAACCGTCCGGCGAGGCCGCCACGCACTTGATGGAGTGGTCGTGCGGGGTCGGTACGACCGTAGCCTCCTGGCCCTGCCATATACGCAGTGTGCGGTCGCGGCTGATGCTGACGAAGCGTCCGCCGGGCAGGGCGGCGCAGCCGTTGGCGATACGGTCGTGTGCCTCCTGCCGCCGGGCGACCTCCCGCAGGGTCCGCGTGTCGAACCAGCCGGCGCCGGCGTCCGCGGACACCGCGAAGATCACACCGTCGGACACACTGATGCCCTTGACCGCGTTGGCGTGCAGCTCCAAGGTCGCCACGTGGTCGAACGCCCCGCCGCCCCGCAGGGCGAAGACCAGGCCCTCCCCGGTGTACGCCCCGAAGACGACATGGGGCACACCCTCACGGGTGAAGGACGCGGCGCAGTTCAAAGGCGAGCGGTGCTGATACAGCACGTCACCGGTGTCGGCGTCGAATATCCGCCCCAGCTGGCCCCCTGTCAGTACTCGATCCCCCGCCCTTACGAGGAAGTTGCACAGACTTCCCATCCGCGCGACGGCCTGTCCGTCGACCGACACCACCCCGGAGTCGCCCACGGTGTAGGTCTGTTCGTCCCGCACCGCCGCAACCGCGTTGACGCACGGCGTCTCCCGCACACGACTGACGTCCCAGGTGGCCGACCCGATGTCGTAGGTCGCGTACGTCGAGCCGAAGGTGGCGAACGCCAGGGTGTGCTCGTCGATGAACGCGCACGACCTGGCCCAGACCTCCGCCGGGAACTCGGTGGTGTGCGACAGCTCCAGGCCGCCGTCGACCGTGTTCCAGATCCGCAGGGACCGGTCGTAGCTCAGGCTGACCAGGGACTCCGTGGCGGCGTTGTACACCAGGCGCTTGATGCCGGCGTCGTGCGCGGGGGTGAACTCACGGCGGTCGCCCTCGATCCGGATGATGGCACCGTCATCGTTACCGGCGAACACGACACCGCCGCGGGTGATGGCGATGGTGTCGGTCTCCACGCCGTCGAGGTCGATGGTCTCGACCAGGCCGTCCGACTCCAGCGACCAGCGCTTGATCGTTCCGTCGTCACTGGAGGAGAGGAGCTCCCCGCTCTGCGGCAACCACTCGACGGAGATCACGTCCGCGGCGTGTCCCTCGAAGCTGTGCACCAGCCCGCCGGAGTAGTCGAAAACCCTCACCACGTGATCCCGGGAGGCGGTCGCGAGGAGTGGCTGCTCGGGATGGAAGACCGACATCTCCACGTCGTCCTTGTGCTCCGAGAACACCGCGAGGAGCTTGAGGTCCGGTATGGACCACAGGCGCGCCGTGTAGTCGCTGGAGGAGGTGACCAGAAAGCGCCCGTCGGGGCTGAACGACGCCTGGTTGGCGAGGTGGTCGTGCACGGACTGGGCGAGCGGGGTGTGCCGGGCCGCGTCCCACAGGATCACGCGGTTGTCGTATCCGGCGGTGACGACGTAGCGACCGCCATAGGCCGCTACTCCGCTGATGGGCCCCTGGTGTCGTATCACTCTGTACCTTTCCTCGTGTCGGCCGGTGACGGGCCGGGAAGCGGAACGGCGTCAGGCCGTCGGGACACCTGCCATTCGCAGAGAATGGTCCTGGCTTCGGTCTCCCACCATTCGGGCTGGGCCCTGAGCGTCACCGGGCGCAGGTCGATGCCCGGCGCGTCGGTGTCCATCCGTCCGTCGCGGGTGAGTACATGGTCCAGAAAGCGCGAGGCCTCATCGGCGAGCGAGGACGTCACGTCGGACCAGTCGCCGCTGGTGTGCTTGTCGACCCGCCGGCGCAGGTCGTCGAGGACCGGCGGACGCCACTTGAAGTGGTGGACGGGGATGATACGTCCCTGTGTGAAGGGAATTCTGACGGCAGGCGAATAGTGACTCCCCAGGGCGAGTTCCACGTCGGACCGCACCAGGATGATCTTCCGAGGGTTTCCCTTGGTGAGGCCGGCCGTGATGAAACCGCCCAAGGGGTACCGCAAGTCGAGATCGGCCGTGCCGTGAGTCCCCTCCAGCCCGCCGTCCGCGGCCACCCGGTCGAGCAGCACTCCCCGGACGTACGGGTGGCTCTCGGACTCGGCCTCCGTGATCAGGTCGTCAATCGGCCGGGGGTACGCGTGGAACTCGTCCGAGTCGGCGATCGCGTGCCATCCCTCGCCTGCGATGTGGCGCAACCTGTCGCGCAGTTCCCCGTGCAGGTGCTCGTGCCAGGGGCCGGTACTCACGATGGCCGGCGGCCCGGCCAGGCGCCGCCATGTCCCCAGAACGCGCTGACGCTCCTCCTCGGGCACGTGGTCCGGGAAATGGAAAGCGGTGAAGAATTCTGTGATGCCGGCGTTTCTGTAATGTTCGACGAAAGCGGCGAGCAGGTCGTCTTCCACAGCGCCGATAACCGCGATCAATGGAACACTCATGGCTTCCCCTCCCGGAGAGCTCCCGCGTGGCGGAATTTTTCGATCCGGCCGATCGGCCCGTCCGGTTTCCAGGTGAGCATCTGCGGCAGGATGCCTGTCGGCCGACCGTCGGCGTCGACGATGTCGGGAGCGACCGGATGGTGGATGTGCAGCAGCGGGTCGGCGAAGTAGCGGAACGCCGTGGCCTGCTGGAGCCTGAAGACGAAGTCCAGGTCTTCGCCGCCCCAGCCTTCGTACCGTTCGTCGAATCCGCCCATCTCCTCGTAGACGTCACGCCGCACCCAGGCGCACATGCCTGAGGCCCGGTGCACCAGGAATCCGCGCACGTGGTCGAGGTCGACGTCCGGGGCCCGCCGCGAGACGCGCTGGTCCACCGCTCTTCGGCTGGAGGGCCCGTCGAGGTACAGAAGGTCCGTGAAGGGCAGGAAGCCGCCCACCGCGGGGGACGAGAACCGCTCGACGTTCCGCTCGACGAAGGATCGGTCGACCAGGGCGTCCGCGTCGAGCACGCAGACGTACGGAGCCCGCCGACCGGAATGGACCACTCCCACGTTGAGGCTCCAGGACCGGTTGAAGGCCCCGTCCTTGTAGGTGTAGACGTACTCGTCCGTGAGCGGCCGGAGCTGCTCGCGCCACCGCGGCCGGACGTCGCACTCGACGACTGTCACCAGGTACTGGCTGCGCGGGAGCGACTGGTCGCGCAGGGCCAGGAGGCAGTTGACGAGGTTGTCCAGACGCTCTCCCGCAGGACTGGCGTCACGGAACGGAAGAACGATGTGTGCGACCGGCTCTGCTGCGGGGCGGGCGTCCGCCGGTCGATCCGGAATCGCGGCCTTCGGGGCCTGGGCCTCACTGCCGGAGTACTTCTCGCCCAAGTGGTAGCTGATCCGCGACCGGGCGTTGACCTGTTCGACGGCTTCCGACAAGCGGTCGGAGAAGTCGCGGTCCTTCGCGAGGGCGTCGGCGACGGCGGACTGCAGCGCCCTGTGCCGCTCCGCGTCTGCGGGCAGGCGGCGCAGCGCCTCGGCCGCGTCGACGGCCTGTGCGTGACGGCTGCCGGCCAGGACGCCGGTCACGGCCTGGAGCAGCGGCCGGGCGCGATGCATGTAGAAGGGGTTGGCGTCCTTCGCCACTCCGTCCGCCAGGATGACCACGCAGTCGGCGGTGCGGCGGGCTACCTGGGCCGGAGCCAGCCGGAAAGGCTTCGTCATCGAAGGGTCCTCCGCGGTGTCATCCGACGGCTGGGACGGGCTCGGGCGCCTGATCGTCCAGTGCGAGAAAGTGGCCCATGCGGTGGTGCTTCGTCCGGAGGTAGCCGATGTTGTCCGAGGAGACGAAAAGGCCGGTTCCCACCCGTTCCCTGATGGTGATTCCGGACAGCGTCAGCCCGGACACCTTCTCAGGGTTGTTGGTGACCAGATCGACTTCCCGGTGGCCGAGCGCGGTGAGCATGTCGGCGGCAACGTCGTACCGGCGGGCGTCGGCCGGGAATCCGAGTTCAGTGTTCGCGTCGACGGTGTCGGCGCCGGCGTCCTGCAGCGAATAGGCATCTATCTTGTTGTAGAGACCTATCCCCCTGCCCTCCTGCCGCATGTACAGCAAGATCCCGCCTTTCCGGCCCATCAATTCCATCGTTTCCTGGAGCTGCTTTCCGCAGTCGCAGCGCGTCGAGGCGAAGACATCGCCGGTCAGGCATTCGGAATGGATGCGCACCAACGGCATGGTCTCATCCGACTCCCAGATGAGCGCGATGTGTTCCCGGCCGTCCCGGAGACCGTCGAACGTGACCAGCTCCGCCGTGCGCGATCCTGCGCAATTGTGCCGCGGCAGAATTACGCGCCGGCGCACTGTGGCCCAACCCGCTACGGGCTCTCTTCCTTCGTTCTCCGGATATTCCATGTCCCGCCCCCAATGCATCGGCATGACAACAGGCCCTGATCATGCAGGACAAGAACGAACAGGGAACCCCTCATGATCTCGCAGTGCATTTTCCTGCAGGTCCGTGAAGGGGTTTGCGCGGGCCGGGTATGTTCCGCTTGCAGGAAACCGCCCGAAACCGTTGGCCGACACGGTGACCGCTATCGAAATGCGAAAGGTTGTGCTGTGCCGCACAAGAGACGCGTCTTCAACGAGCGGTGCCCCATGCTCAGCGTGGTCGTGCCCTGCTACAACGAAGCGGAGGTCCTGGCCCACACTCATGCCCGGCTCACCCGGGCCCTCGACCGGCTGGTGGGCTTCGAGTACGAGCACATCTACGTGGACGACGGCAGCGTCGACGGAACATGGCAGATCATCGAGTCCTTGGCAGAGGGGTCCCGCACGGTGCGGGGCGTGAAGCTGAGCCGCAACTTCGGCCACCAGGCGGCCTGCCTGGCCGGCCTGCGGGAGTCCTCGGGCGACGCGGTTGTCGTGATCGACGCCGATCTGCAGGACCCGCCGGAGCTCATCGCGGAAATGGTGGCCCTGTGGTGTGAGGGCTGGTCCGTCGTGTCCGCCCGACGCCGCAGTCGCGCGGGGGAATCCGTGTTCAAAAAGCTGAGCGCCTTCGCGTACTACCGCGTGCTGAACGCGCTCTCGGAGCACGGTCCGGCCCTGGACACCGGTGACTTCCGACTGCTGGACCGCGAAGTGGTCGCGCTCCTCGCCGAACTGCCCGAGAAGGACCTCTACCTGCGCGGCGCGGTGAGCTGGTTCGGCCTGCCGGAGACCGGCGTCGCCTACGACCGTGATCCGCGGCTGGCCGGCGAGTCCAAGTACGACCTGCGCAGAATGCTGGGCCTGGCCCGCAGCGGACTACTGGTCGGATCAGCTGCGCCCCTGCGCCTGCCCACCTACCTGGGGGCCGCCGCGCTGGTGTGCGGCACGGCCGCCGCCGCCGTCACGCGTGATCCGAAGCTACTCGTCAGGCCCGGCGCGTTCGCTGCCCAAGCACTGGCGCTGGGAGCCATCGGCGAGTACCTGCACGCCATATACCGCCAGGCCCAGGGCCGCCCCCACTACGTCGTCGAAGAACACCTCGGAACGGCCCTCCGGCCCCTGCCGACGAAGGAGCGTGTCGTCCTGTGAGTACGCACTCTGTGTCCGCCGCACCCGTGGACGTTGTCATCGTCGGGGCCGGTTTCACCGGCCTGGCGGCCGCGCTGGAACTGGCGGGGAAGGGTCACAGCGTACGCGTCCTGGAGCGGGAGGAAGGCGTCGGCGGACTCGCGGCGAGTTTCGACATCGGCGAGGGCAAGCGGCTGGAGCGCTTCTACCACCACTGGTTCTCCTCCGACGAGGAGATGATCCGGCTGTGCGAGAGCCTGGGGATATCCCATCTGCTCGAAGCCCATGAGACCCGCACAGGCATGTACTACGCCAATTCGGTCTACCGGCTCTCCGCCCCGCTGGATCTGCTGCGCTTCGCGCCGCTGCCGCTGCGGGACCGGTTCCGCCTGGGACTGCTGGCCCTGCGTGCCCGGCGGGTGAAGCACTGGCGCGAGCTGGAGGCGCACACCGCTGAGGAGTGGCTGGTGTCGCTCGGCGGGCGGCGGGTGTACGAGGTGGTCTGGCGGCCACTGCTGGAAGGCAAGTTCGGAAAGTACGCGGACCAGGTGGGCGCCACCTGGATGTGGACCAAGCTGCATCTGCGCGGTGGCAGCCGGACCCGTTCCGGCAAGGAGACCCTGTACTACGTCAAGGGCGGTTGCGAGGCCCTGCTGACGGCGCTGCAGCAGCGTCTCGCGTCCCTGGGCGTCGACATCCGCACCGGTGTGACGGCCGAGGCCGTGCACACCGAGGACGCGGGGGTGAGCGGGGTGACGGCCGGCGGGGTCTTCCACCCGGCCCGCCAGGTCCTCGTCACCGCCGCCCCGCAACTGGCCGGCGCACTGCTGGACCACGAGGGCGCGGACCACCCGGCGGTGCCGGAGCTGAGGCGGCGCTGGTCGGCCGTCGAGTACCTGGGCAACGTCTGCCTGGTGCTGGAGAACAACCGCCGGCTGTCCGACACGTACTGGCTCAACGTCAACGACCCCGACTTCCCCTACGTCGGGGTCATCGAGCACACGAACCTCGACGACCCCGAACGTTACGACGGCAAGCACATCGTCTACCTCTCGAAGTACCTGCCGACCGACGCGGAGCTGTACCGGATGTCCGACGAGGAGGTCTTCGAGCACAGCCTGCCGCACATCCAGCGCATGTTCCCGGGTTTCGACCGCGGCTGGGTCGAGCGCTACCACGTCTGGCGCGCCGAGTACGCCCAGCCTGTGATCACCCCGCACTACACGCGTGTGATGCCGCCGGTCGAGTCGCGCGTCAAGGGCCTGTACCTCGCGGGGATGGCGCAGGTGTTCCCCGAGGACCGCGGAACCAACTACGCCGTGCGTGACGGCCGTCGGACCGGGCTCCTCATCGCCGATCGCCTCTCCTCCGCTGCCTCCACTGCCTCCACCCACCCCGCCCGGGAGCCGGAATGACCGACCTCATGACGCTCGGCCAGGCCGAGGCGATGACCACGGAGCAGGTGCACGACCTGTACCGCCGGCACGTCAGCCGCAGCCAGGTCTCCCTCATCGGCTCCTTCGGATTCGGCCGCGATCAGGTCGACCACGCCCAGGGTGCGTGGATCCACCTGCGCGACGGCCGCCGCATCCTCGACTTCACGGGCGGTGTCGGTGTCCTGAACCACGGGCACAACCATCCGCGTGTCCTCGCGGCGCGGCGCCGCTTCCAGGAAGCACAGCGTATGGAGGTGCACAAGAACTACCTCTCGCCCTATGTGGCCGCGCTCAGCCACAATCTGGCGGCCCTGCTGCCCGGGGACCTGAACATCAGCTACTTCCCCAACTCCGGTGCGGAAGCGGTGGAAGGCGCGGTGAAACTCGCCTACAAATACCACCGGGGCCGCCGCGGCACCATCCTGCACACGGACATCGCCTTCCACGGAAAGCTCCTGGGCGCCGGCAGCCTGACCGCCTCCCCCGAGATCCACTTCCCCTACCCGCAGATCCCCGGCACGGACACCTTCGCCTATGACGATCTCGACTCCTTTCTGCTGGCCCTGGACCGGCACACCAGCGCCTCGGGCGAGAGCGACGTGTACGCCGTCGTCATCGAACCGTTCAGCGCCTCCAGCCTCCGCGAGTGTTCCCCGGAGTTCCTGCGCGAGCTCCGACGGATCTGCACCGAACGCGACATCATCCTGGTCTTCGACGAGGTGTACACCGGCTGGGGCAAAACCGGGGCCCTGTTCCACTTCATGCACCACCCCGGTCTGGTACCCGACATCGTCACCACGTCCAAGTCGTTCGGCGGCGGCAAAGCCTCGATCTCCGCCTACGTCACCCGGGAACCGGTCTTCCGCGCCGCGTACGACAACCTGTCCGACGCCACTCTGCACAGCACGACGTACTACGGCTTCGGTGAGGAGACCGCGACCGCACTGGAAGCCGTGGCCATCGCCGTGGAGGAGGACTTTCCCGGACGCGCCCGCGAACTGGGCGAGCACCTCACCCGGGGACTGGCCAAGGTCGCCGCCCGCCATCCCCGTCTGGTCCGGGAGGTCAAGGGGCGCGGCGCCCTGCACGGTGTGTTCCTCACCCCGGGCCCGAACGTGCCGGACAAGGTCCGCTCGCTGCTGCCCACGTCGGTGGCCAAGGACCCGCAGGCCGTGCCGAAGCTGCTGACCGGCGCCGTGGTCGCCGCCCTGTACCGCGACCACGGCATCCTCACCTTCTTCGGCTCCAACCGCGCCATCGCCCTCGTCGTCTCGCCGCCGCTGGTGGCGCAGCCCGACGAGGCGGATCTGTTCGTGAACGCCCTGGACGAGGTGCTCGACCAGGGCGCCGCCCGCCTCCTGGCCGGCCTCGTACGGGAGAAGGTGACCCCTTGATCCTCACCGAACACGCCCTGCGCGCCTCCGGCCTTCCGGCGTGCTGGGCGGCACAGTACGAAGCGCTGCGCCCCGCCCCGGCACGGGAGCGGGCGGTCCGGCACACCACCGAGAGCATCAACCGGATGCCGGCGGGCTACCGGTGGGCCGTCGCCGCGGCACTGCGGCTCCTCCCCGCCGCCTTCTACGCGCTCACGCGCCAGAGCGTGCACCGCGCAGCCCCCGAAGTGGTGCGCGGTGCGGCGGGCCGGCTCCGCTCCCTGCCGGGCTGCGGTGAACTGCTGCGCGCCACCACGGCCCTGGCGCTCTACGGCGCCCTGGACGGCACCTCCCCGCGGGTCGCACACGCGAAGGAGAGCTTCGGATGAGGCCGGTACGCCCACGTGTCCGGCGCACCGACCGGACCACCGAGGTGGAGTGCGACGCCCTGGTCGTCGGGTCCGGTGCGGGAGGAAGTGTCGCAGCGCTCGAGCTGGTCCGCGCGGGGCGGTCCGTGACCGTCCTGGAAGAAGGCCCCCGGGTCGGCACCCGCGATCTGCTGGAAGCCAGCCCGGCGGAGTCGATGCGCCGCCTGTACCGCAACGGCGGGGCGACCGCCGTGTTCGGCACTCCCACCATCGCCTACGGTGAGGCCCGCGTCGTAGGCGGCACCACAGTGGTCAACGGCGGCCTGCTGTGGGAGCCTTCGCCCCCGGTGCTGGACCGCTGGGCGGCCTGGTCGGGGTACGGAAGCTACCGCGCACCGGTCATCGGGCCCCACTTCGCCGATGTCCAGCGGCGTCTCGGCATGATCGTGCAGGAACACGGGGACGGCAACGAGGACTCGCGGCTGCTGGCGCGCGCCGCCGAGTCCTTGGGCTGGCGCTGGCAGCATCCGCAGCGTGTGGTGCGCGGTTGTGAGCACCGCAACCAGTGCGCCACCGGATGTCCGAGCGGCGCGAAGCAGAGCATGGCACTGACGTACCTGCCCCGGGCGGAGGAGCTGGGGGCCCGCATCCGTCCCGGTGTGCGGGTGGACCGGATCACCCACCATCAGGGCGTGGTGCGGGGCGTGGAGGCGACCGGTGCGGACGGGCGCCGTGTCCGCTACCGCCCCCGCACCCTGTTCGTTGCCGCCGGCCCCATCGGCACACCGGTGCTGCTGCGCCGCAGCGGCATTCACCGGCGTACCGCCGGGCGCCGGCTGGCGCTGCACCTCAACCTGCGGACCATCGCCCGGTTCCCGCGGGTCGTCGACGCGGTACGCGGCACCATGTTCACCGCCCAGGTCCAGGAGCACTCCGCGCTCGGCATGCTCGTCATGCCGTCCAACCTGACGCCCGGCGGACTGGGCGCCGCACTCGCGGGCCGCGAGCCGCACCTGGTCGACGAATTCCTTTCGGCCCGCGCGCACCTGGGCATGTTCACCACCCAGGTGCGCATGCAGGGGTACGCCGGGATCGCCGCGATCGTGGGCGGCACCCCACTGCTGCGGCACGGCATGACCCGGGCCGACCACCACGCCCTGCGCCTTGCGTTCCGCAGGACCGCGCAGCTGCTGTTCGCGGCGGGCGCCGTGGAACTCCTGCCGCCGACCGGCGCGGCCGGGCCGCTGCGCACGGACGCCGACGTCGAGGCGTACTGCGCGCGCGTGCGGCCCGGCGACTGGGAGCTGGTGTCCGTCCACGGCATGGCCAGCTGCCCCATGGCCCTGCCCGAGCGCGGCGGCGTCTGCGACGAGGCCGGGCGACCGCACGGGTTCACCAACCTGTACCTGTGCGACGCCAGTGTGCTCCCCGGCGCGCCGGGCATCAGCCCGCAGGGAACGATCATGTCCTTCGCCCACGAGATCGTGGGCCGTCATCTGGAGAGCACGTGAGCGACCAACCGACCGCACAGCGGATCGCGACGACGCAGGAGTCGCCCGGCGCACCGGTGTTCAGCTCCGCCGCCGTGGTCGCGTCCTGCGCGGGCTTCGTGCTCATCGGCGCGCTCCAGGCCCTGTACGGGCCGGCGATCCCGGCTTTCCGCGAGGAGTTCGGCCTCTCCCCCTCGGCCGCCGGGCTGGGACTGAGCGCCCACTTCATCGGCGGTGTGGCCGGAGTGCTGCTGTTCGACCGGTTCTTCGGCAAGGTCGGCAACCGGCAGATCCTCGGCGCCTCCTACCTGCTCATGGCCGTCGGCGCGGCCGGATTCGCCCTCGCGCCGAACTGGCCCGTCGCCCTGGCCATGGCGCTGCTGGCCGGGCTGGGCTTCGGCGGCATCGACTACGGGCTCAACCAACTGTTCGCCACCGGGTTCGGCCACCGCTCGACCGCCATGCTGAACGTCCTCAACGCCCACTTCGGCATCGGCGCGATCCTCGGTCCCGCACTCATCGGCGCGGTCGGCGCCGCCGGCTACCCGGCGATCTTCATCGGTTTCGCGCTCGCCAACCTCCCGTTGCTCCTGTGCCTGCGGGGCGTACGGAACCGGGCACCACAGCCCGGCGGCTCCGCGGCCGCGGACACCGCCGACAGGCAAGTTCTCGGCCGCAGCCTGGGCTCGGTGCTCGCCATGTTCGTCACCCTCTACGTCCTGCACGTGGCCATCGAGGCAGGCGTCGGCGGCTGGGAACCCACCCACCTGGAGACGGTCGGCTACGGCGCCGGGATCGCCGCGACCGCCACCTCCGTGTACTGGCTGATGATGACCGTCGGCCGGTTCCTGGTGGCACCGATCGCGTTGCGCTTCTCGGCCCAGTCCATCATCACGGTCTCGTGCGCGGGCATGACGGTCTGCCTGTTGCTCGCGGCGGTGCCGGAGCTCGCCCCTTACGCCTACGCCGGTGTCGGGCTGTTCATCGCGCCGATCTTCCCCACCGGACTGCCCTGGCTGAACGAGGCGGCCCCGCGGGCCCGGCGCGCCGGGGCCCTGGTGATCGCCGCGTCCATGGTCGGCGGCGTGGTCGCCGGACCGGCACTGGGAAAGGCCATCGAGTGGTCCGGTGTCCGCGCGGTGCCGCTCCTGCTGGGCGCCATCTCGGCTGTCTGCCTGGCAGTGACCCTCTGGCTGATCCGTTCCACACGCTCCACCGCAACCCGCTGACCGCACCCACCGATCACGCCGGACCCGTACTCCCCCGGCTGAAGGGAAACCCCGCATGCCTGCTCTGACGACATCGTCCGACGGTTTCCTGCTCGGCGACGAGCCGTTCCGGATCATCTCCGGCGCGATGCACTACTTCCGGATCCACCCGGACCAGTGGGCCGACCGGCTGCGCAAAGCGCGGCTGATGGGGCTCAACACGGTGGAGACCTACCTACCGTGGAACCTCCACCAGCCCGACCCCGGCAGTGCCCTCGTGCTCGACGGCATCCTCGACCTGCCGCGCTATCTGGGACTGGCCCGGGCCGAAGGGCTGCACGTCCTGTTGCGCCCGGGGCCGTACGTCTGCGCCGAATGGGACGGCGGCGGGCTGCCGGCGTGGCTCACGTCGGATCCGGACATCCGGTTGCGCAGCAACGACCCACGGTTCACGAACGCGGTCGACCGCTACCTCGACCTTCTGGTGCCCCCGCTCCTGCCGCACATGGCGGCCTCCGGCGGCCCGGTGATCGCCGTACAGGTGGAGAACGAGTACGGCGCCTACGGTGACGACACCAGCTACCTGAAGCACCTGGAGCAGGCGCTGCGCTCGCGCGGAATCGAGGAACTGCTGTTCACCTGCGACCAGGCCAACCGCGAACACCTGACCGCCGGCAGCCTGCCCGGTGTCCTCGCCACCGGCACCTTCGGCAGCCGGGTCGGCCAGAACTTGGACCAGTTGCGGGCCCACCAGGGCGAAGGGCCCCTGATGTGCTCGGAGTTCTGGATCGGCTGGTTCGACCACTGGGGAGAACCGCACCATGTGCGCGATGCGGCGGACGCCGCCACCGACCTGGAACGGCTGCTCGCGGCGGGCGCGTCCGTCAACATCTACATGTTCCACGGCGGCACCAACTTCGGCTTCACCAACGGGGCCAACCACGACCACGCCTACTCGGCCACGGTCACCTCGTACGACTACGACGCCCCTCTCACCGAGTGCGGCGACCCCGGTCCCAAGTACCACGCCTTCCGTGAGGTGATCGCCCGCCACTCACCGGTGCCCGACGAGCCCGTCCCGGCGGCGGGCGCCAAACTTTCGCCCACCACCGTCGTCCTGGACCGCCGGGCCCCGCTGCTGCCTCACGTGGGAGCCCTGGCCGAGGCCGTCCACACCGACGCCCCGGTCACGATGGACGAACTGGGACAGCGGGCCGGATACGTGCTGTACCGCACCACCGTCCCTGCCGCAGGCGACGGCCTGCTCCACTTCACGGGCGGCGTCGGCGACCGCGCCCAGGTGTTCGTGGACGGCGCCCCCGTCGGCGTACTCGAACGCGAGCGGCACGAGGAGACCCTGCCCGTGCGCGTGTCCCGCCCCGGGGCCACGCTGGACGTGCTCGTGGAAAACATGGGCGGGGTCAACTACGGGCCGCGCATCGGAGCGCCCAAGGGCCTGCTCGGACCGGTCACCTTCGACGACACTGCTCTGTACGGCTGGGACTGCCACCCCCTCCCCCTCGGTGACCTGGGCGCCGTGCCGTTCGCCCCGGCCGGCGCGGACACGGACGCCGGGCCCGCCTTCCACCACGGCACCTTCGAGGTCGGCACCCCCGCGGACGCCTTTCTGTCCCTGCCCGGCTGGGGCAAGGGCCAGGCGTGGGTCAACGGCTTCCACCTCGGCCGCTACTGGAACCGCGGCCCGCAGCGCGCCCTGTACGTTCCCGCACCCCTCCTGCACCCCGGCACCAACGGCCTCGTTCTGCTGGAACTGCACGGCACGACCGACCACCGCGTCCTGCTCACCGACACCCCCGACCTCGGATTCGAGAAGTCCTGACCGGATCCGCGTAGCCCGTGCCCCCGAGCCCGAGCCCGCCCGCCGGTGCTCGCGCGGGCGGCGGGCGGCGGACTACGCAGGGGGCCGCTCTCCGTCGCCGCCGTGCCAGGAGCGCCAGAGCGCCGCGTAGGGGCCGCCCGCGGCGATCAGCCGGCAGTGGGTGCCCACCTCCGTGATCCGCCCGTGTTCCACCACTGCGATCAGGTCGGAGTCGTAGGCGGTTTGCAGCCGGTGGGCGACAGCGATCACGGTTCTGCCCTCCAGCACCCGAGCCAGCGATCGCTCCAGATGACGTGCGGCGCCCGGATCCAGCATCGAGGTCGCCTCGTCCAGCACCAAGATGTGCGGATCCGCCAGGATCAGCCGGGCCAGCGCCACCTGCTGGGCCTGGGCCGGGGTCAGCGACAGGGCGCCCTGCCCCACTTCGGTGTCCAGCCCGTGCTCCAGTCCGCGCGCCCACGCGGCCATGTCGACCGCCTTCAGGGCGCCGTACAGTTCGGCCTCGTCCGCCGCCGTTCGGGCCAGAAGCAAGTTGTCGCGCAGGGTGCCGGTGAAAATGTGGTGCTCCTGATTGACGAACACCGCGTGGGTGCGCAGCCGTTCGGTCGGGATACGCGCCAGTTCCGTTCCTCCCAGCGTGACTTCCCCTCTGGACGGAGCGTGGATGCCCGCCAGCAGTCGCCCCAGCGTGGACTTTCCCGCGCCGGACGGGCCCACGAGCGCCAGGCGCGTGCCGGGAGGGATCCGCAAGGATATTCCGTGCAGGACGTCGCGCCCTTCCTGGTAGCTGTAATGCACCTGGTCGGCACACAGCTCCCGGCCGTCAGGGTCCGCGGCGTTGCGGACCGGCGCGTGGGGCAGGTCCCGTACGCCGAGGAGCCGGGACAGGGAGGTCCGGGACACCTGTAGGTCGGTGTACCACCGGAGCGTCTGGCCGACCGGCTGCACCAGCATCTGGGTGAGGAGCACGCCGGTCGTCAGCGCTCCCACATCCAGCCGGCCCCGGAGGACCGCCACTCCACCCGTGGCCAGGACCGAGACGAGCAGCAGCACGTGCGTGCCGTTGATGACCAGGTACAGCACACTGCGCAGCCGCATCGTGACCCGCTGCCACCCCGTCCAGCCCCGGATGTGCTCCTCCGACCGCGCGAGGCGCCGGGGACCGAGCCGGTGGGCCTCGATGGTCCGTGCGGCGTCGATCGACTCGGCGAGTGTCGCGCAGATCGACGCGTAACTCGCGGATTCGGAGCGGTACGCGCTCGGGGCCAGCCGGGCATGCCATCGGCATACCCACAGCAGTTGCGGCAGAACGAACAGCACCGGCAGGGCGAGCAGAGGTTCGGTCCAGACCAGCCCGCCGAGCAGGAACCCGATCCACACCAGGGAGATGACCAGTTGGGGGACGGCTTCGCGCAGGGCGCTGGACAGCCGGTCGACGTCCGTGGTGATGCGTGACAGCAGATCGCCGCTCCCGCTGCCCTCCAGAACTCCTGGCGGAAGCTTCACGGTCCTGGCGAGGAAGTCCTCGCGCAGCTCCGCCAGCATCCGCTCTCCGAGCACCGCCCCGTCGGTGCGTACCCGCCGCGTGCACAGCGCCTGCACGAGGACCGCGGCGAGGAACACTCCAAGAGTCGACGCGGACGGCACCCGGCCGGAGTGCTGCGCCAGGTCGCGGACGACACGACCGAGCAGGAACGGGGCCGCCATCGACGCGCAGACCGCGACGGCGTTCATGGTGATCAGCCGTGCGAACCCATGGCGGTGCCGGCGTACCGACTCCCGGAAATACGCGCGTATCTGCGCGGCGGAGGCAACCGGCAGAGCCACTGTCATGACGTCGGCCCTCCCTGGTCCGCGGGTTCCCCGGCCCGCCCCGGGTCGCGCACGACCAGCGCCCGGTACTCCGGGGCGGTGAGCAGGAGTTCGCGGTGCGAGCCGCTGTTGCGTACGCGGCCGTCGGCCACGAGGACCACGTGGTCCGCGCGGTCGAGAAGGAGCGGACTGAAGGTGAATACCACGGTGGTGCGCCCTTTCCTGATCCTCTTCAACGACTCCGCGATGCGCGCCTCCGTATGGGCGTCCACAGCGCTGGTCGGTTCGTCCAGGACCAGAACATCGGGATCGGTGACGAGCGACCGTGCCAGCGCCAGCCGCTGGCGCTGACCGCCCGAGACAGAGCGCCCGCGTTCGGTGATCCTGACGAGCACCGGATCGTCCACCGGGGTCGCCGACGCGTGCGCGAGCGCTTCCAGTACGTCGCCGCACTGGGCCGCGTCCAGCGCCTGGTCGGCAGAGACGGCTCCTGAGCGGGGGACGTCGAGGAGTTCCTCGACCGTTCCCGACAACAGCACGGGGTCCTTCCCCTGGAGCAACACCGCTCGGCGGGCCGCCTCCGGCGTCGGCGCGCCGAGCGGCGCGGCTCCCCGGCACGCGGAGGGAGCCCCGGTCTCGCCGGCCGGCGAGCTGTGTCCTCCCAGCCGTTCGACGAGCCGCTCACCCGTGTCCGGGTCACCGCACACGACCGCGGTGAGCTGTCCTGCTCGTACCCTGAGACCCGTGGCCGGATCGTACAGGTCACCGGTTGCGTCGCAGGCCCCGGTCACGGGTGGTTCCGTTGCGATCCCTTCCTGCTCGCGCTGCAGCGCGAGCAGTCGCGCCACGCGTTCCGCGGCCGGCCGGGAGACGATCCACGCTGTGGCGATCTCCTCGAACTGTGCCAGTGGTGTCATCAGGAAAGCGACCAGGCCGTAGCACGTGACGAGGTCGCCCACGGACATGCGCTGGTCCAGCGTCATCTGGATGCCGCACCAGACCGCCGTCACGACGAAGAGCCCGCGCAGGAGCACCTGCTGGCCGACGATCAGCGACGACATGTGCGCGCTGTGTACGGCGGCCCGGCGCACGGCCTGCGATGCGGAGCGGTACCGCGCGAGGTAGAGCTCCTCGCCTCCGACACCGCGCAGGACGCGCAGTCCCGCGACAATGTCCGACGCCAGCTCGACGGCCCGCCCCGCCCTGACCCGCTGCTCGATGAAGCGCCGGGTCGCTGCGGGAATCAGCGGCAGGGAGGAGACGGCCAGGAGCGGAACTCCCACCGCCACCACCAGGCCCAGTACGGGCTGGTTCACGAACAGCATCGTCACCACCGCCGCACAGGCGGCCAGGGACGCTCCGAACCGGGCCGTGGCCTCGACGAACCAGCCGATCTTCTCCGCATCGCTGGTGCCCACGGCGACCACCTCACCGGCCGTCGTCCTTCGTTCGAGCGTGGCACCCAGCTCAAGGACCTTGCGCGCCAGCAGCCGCTGCACACGGACCGTGGCCGTGACCCAGTTGGTGACGGCCACGCGGCTGAGCATGACATCACTCAGCACGGTCAGCGTGCCGAGGAGCGCCACCCACCCGATGGCCGCCGCCAGGCCGGTTCCCGAACGGTTGACGAGGGCCTGCACTGCCTGGCCCGAGGCCAACGCGAGTGCCGCGCTCGTCGACATGGCGAGAAACCCCCATACGACGCCCGCGAGTTGCCCTCGGACTTGCCGTGCGTGCAGCCAGACCAGGAAACGGAGAGCCGACCCGGTGTTTTCCGTACGTCTAGAGCGCATCCTGATGCCTGGCATGCGTGTCATACCACCCCGGTACCGGCCTGGGCACGTCGAGCCCGCAGTTGTCGAGAAAGGCGCTCATGTTCCGCAGAAGCCGGCGTCCGGAACGGCGCCGCCCCAGGAACGAGGAGTCACCCAGCAGACGGTAATTCCGGAAGATACGCCGATACTGTCCGAGCACTTCTTCCTGGTTCTTCCATCGATGGGGAATCTCCCGGCCGAAGAGCCCGGACGACCCCAGCTTCAACGGATAGCCGCCGTAATTTCCTTCACGCGCCGGCCGGGGTTCGCGCTGCCGGTGCACACGTCCTTGCTGGACCGCCTTGAAGGAGGTGTAGCCGAGCTCGGCCAGCAAGTCGATTTCGCACTCCAGCCGAGCGAATGACCTTTTCTCCGACTCGATCGAGACAAACCTGGGGCGGCGCTCGAACTGTGACAGAGTACGGAGGCAGTCCACATCGACCCCCTCTATGTCGATCTTCATGTAATGCGGCATTCCGAACTTCTCGATCAGTTCTGCCAGATCGGCCACGTCGACTGTCACTTCTGCTGTCCGACTGAATCCGAGTACTTGGTTGCGCTGGGTCCACTCCTCGAGCACCGTGCCCCAGTCGGGGTTCACTGGATTTCGAAAGAATCGGACTCTTTCTTTTCCGTCGGCACGCCACGCGTCTGGCACGACGGCACCCTCGACGAGATGCAGCCACCCTCTGTCGATTTCCCGCTCGAATCTGTGCCGCGCCTGTGAAATCAATGAGGGGTCCGCCTCGATCGCGACGACCCGGAACCCCTTCGCGAGATAGAAGGCGGAGTCCTCACCGTCCCGCATTCCGATGTCAAAGATCAGATTTTGATCGATCTCAGCCACCTTGCCTGTCATCTGGGCGCCATCCATTCGTATACCGGTTGCTTGCGGCCCGGCCACGTCGGGAGGCGGGACACTGCGCTCCGTGTCCCGCCCCAGGATGCAGGCCGATGATCGATCCGGGATCCCTCACATTGACGCAGTGCATGAACATGAACGGGTGCAGCCGGTGCCGATCCGCGCCCTGTCCAGCACTTCTTGCTCAGCGGGCCGCAGGCACGTCCGCTCGGAGCACGAGGTACATGGGGACGTCCTGCCGCGCGGCATACGTGTCGCCGTCGGTGAAGTGCTCCCTGCGAGGGGCCCCCTCCGAAACACCTGTCACGAGGAATCCCGCGGCCAACAGACTGGTCACGTACGTCTGCAGCGTACGGTGCTGCTTTCGAACCGAGCTGCCGAGCCAGGCGCAGTTCCTACCGCCTTCTTTGAAGTACCTTTCGACGTTCATGCGCCGGGCGATGCCCGACGCCCATTCCCCTTCATATGCGCACGTCACGACGGGATGTTCGACCGACATCACGAACCGGCCGCCGGGAGCGAGCGCACGTCGAACCTCGGTGAGGAATCGATCCAGTTCATCAAGGTAGTGCACGACCATGCGGGCCGTGACAATGTCCCACTGCCCGGGCTCCGGCGCTTCCCAGTCGTTCAGATCCGCCTCGGCCAGTAATGCCCCTGGGAGCCGGCGGGACGCGAGCTCCAACATCTTGGAACTCCCGTCGACACCGAGATAGCGCGCGGCCCCTCTGCGGGTGATCTCCACCCCGAACCGCCCGTCCCCGCAACCGAGATCAAGGACCGAAAAACCAACCACGCTCTCCAGGTAATCGAAGACGTAGGGTTCTTCGAGCGTCGCATTCCCTTCGTCGATCCCGCTCCGCTCCTCTTGGTAACGCGAGAAGACCTCTGGGTCGTCATAGAAATGAGGGCCGTACCGATACGTGGACTGATCCATTTTCGCACGTCCTAAGGAGATTACGGTCGTTCCGGCGACCGGAGCGTCCCTGAAATATGCCGCCCTCATGGGGCTTGCGCAAGGGCCGGTCCGGGCGTGGAACCACCGGCGCCCGCTCTCCGCCGCTCGCCGGACGAACGTGATCGGTATTCTCTCTTCCACCAAGGCGCGTTTCCGACGCCACGACGGCCTCACCCGCGCCTCGGCCGGCGACCGAAGAAGGAGAACGGGTCCATGCCTGCAGCCCTGCGGATCGAAGTGTTCGTCGAAGACCTCGACGCCTTCACCGACTTCTACACCCGCGTGCTGGGCTTCGCCCTCACCGATGACCGTCGCACCAGTGACTGGCCGTACGCGGGCGTCGCCCGGGACGGTGTCCGCATTGGTGCGGCGCGGCCGTGGAGAGCCGTTGACATCGAGGCTCGAAACGTGCCCACGGGAGTGGAGATCGTGCTGGAAGTCGATGATGTCCACGCCGAGCACGTCCGGGCCACCGAAGCAGGCTGGCCGCTCGCCGCCCCGCTCCAGCGGCGCCCGTGGGGACTCACGGATTTCCGGGTGCGCGACCCCGATGGCTACTACGTCAGGATCACCAGTCAGGAGTGAGACGCCGGGCCCCGGAAACCGGAGCCTCCCGTGCGCACTCCTGTCAACCACCCATGATCAACCAGGCGGTTGAATGAGACACCTTCCGAAGCGGACCCGACTTCGGGACCTCGCCCCCTCCATCCGCGCTGTCGGCGCACCGTCGACTCGGGGGACATATCCCTTCAAAACTGCCAGATCCACCCACCTGTAGCGGGCTGACCAGCGGCAACCACCCCCAACTGCCGTCAGCCATATGCCGCAGGCACACCACCTCGCCCGCCCGGCCGCGGCGCGACGAGAACCACTCACCGACACCCCTCATCACGCAGCGCGATGCTCCGAAGGTGATCGCGAACAGAAGGTAGCGGCCACTTCTGGCCAAAAGTAGCTTGATCTCTTCGGTAAGCGCTTACTCTCTCCGAGGCACCTGTGAACGTGCACAGGTCAACAGGCCAGGCAGAGGAGGGCGTTGTGGTCAGTGCTTCTCCCCGCAAGCGCGAACCCACGATCCATGAGGTGGCTCGCGTCGCGGGCGTCTCCCACGCCACGGTCTCCCGGGTCCTCAACGGCGCGCGTTACGTCAGCCCCACGGCGCAACGAGCCGTGGAGGACGCCATTCACGCCACGGGGTACATCCCCAACCGGCAGGCGCGCAGCCTGGTCACCCGGCAGACAGGCTCCGTGGTGGCGGTGATCACCGAGTTCAGGACGCCCCTTCCAAGAGAGTCCGACTCCCTCCAGATCCTCCGCGGCTGCGTCCGCGCCCTGGCCCTGCACGAGATGAGCGTGGAAGTAGTGTTCGTCGGCACGGAGGAGGGAAAAGCCCAGCAACGCCAGTTGGACCGGCATATCGCAGGGCGCCGCGTGCAGGGCGTGCTGCTCATCCCTCACCGTTTCGACGCTCTCCCCGACTGGCTGGTTGGTCAGGGCGCTCTCCCGACAGTCCTGTACGGACGCTCCGAAGGCGTCGGCCGCCGCGTCGGCCGTGTGATGACGGACGACCTCGAGGGCGCTTACGCCATGGCAAGTCATCTGCACGCCTCCGGCCGCCGACGGATCACCGTGATCTCCGGCCCGTCGGACTCTCCTACCGGCAAGGACCGCCTGGAGGGATACCGCGCGGCCCTGACCGAAGTCGGGACGGCCATCGACGACCACCTGGTCGAAAACGGTGACTACACCAGAGCGGGGGGAAGGGCGGCCATGCACCGGCTACTGGCACGTGTCACGGATCTGGATGCCGTACTAGTGGCCTGCGATCACATGGCCGAGGGGGCCATCGAAGCGCTGCACGAGGAGGGCAGAAGCGTTCCCCGGGACGTCGCTGTCGGCGGATTCGACGACTCCGTCTCGGCCGCTCGCCCCCGGTTGACGACCATCAGCCACCCCTGGAACCGCATAGGAGAGGAAATGGCTCGTCTCCTGCTCTCCATGATGGCAGATCAGCCACCCTCATCAGTCATCCTGCCCAGCCGCCTCGTGCGCCGGCTATCGACGTAACGAGGTTGCCGCGCCCGCGTCTCACACCGTCTCCAGCACCGGTTCGCACCTTCGGCAGCACCCATGACTGGTCATCTGCCCGGCGCGACGGCACCACGCAGTGGGAAGGGAAAAGCTATGGAAGCCGGCCAGACCGCGTCATCCGCATGGCGAGTCCTTCACGACGCTCTGTCCCAGGGAGGCTTGACCACGCAGCATGACCCGTCGCTGATGGAGCAGATGACCTCTCTGGGACTGCTGCAGGGAACGCCTTGGGGGTTCGTCCCCGTTCTCGACCGGATCGCCTATCACTCGGTGGCCGGGGCGCTGGGCCAGGACCTGGAAGAGCGCGCCCTCGATTTCCTGTCGGTGGTGCGATCAAGACCTGACCTGCCGGCAGCCGCGGACCGGCCGCCGGTGACATCGAACGGACAGGACCGGCAGAGGTCCGGACCCCAAGCCGTCAGCCACGAGATCGCTCACGCGAAAAGCGAGGTTCTCGTTGCTTTGCCGGGGGCCCAGTTCCCCCAGGAAGTTCTTCAGGAGCTGTCGCGAGCGTTGCAGCCCGCCCTGGCTCGCAACGTGAGCGTGGGAGTCATATGTCAGCATACGACTCGATTCAATGAGTTGGCGAAACGATTCGCCCTGGACATCTGCATCGCGGGCGGGAAGGTGCGCACCCTGGAAGAGTTCTTCAGGCAACTCATCATCGTCGACCGGTCCGCGGCGTTCATCTCGATGCTGGATCCTCACGCGAGGGGGGTGGTGATCAGGGAACCCGTCGCCGTCTCGTTCTTGGTCGACATGTACGAGCGTCACTGGACGCGAGCGGTCGGCCACCCCTTCCAGCCGACCCACGCGGCGCGAGCAGCCACCGAAGTGGGCATGCCGTTCCGTGAGGCGCTCATCAGAATGCTGATCAACGGGCATCCCGACAAGCACATCTCCAAAAGGCTTGGGCTGTCCCTGCGCAGCACCGCGGAACACGTGGCACGTCTCAAGACCGAACTCGGGGCAAAGAACCGCACGGAGATGGGATACCTACTGGCCAAACGGGAGAACAGCGACGGAGGCATCAGCCGCCACGCGTCCGGCGAGGCCGGCAACGAGGAGGGCGCCGTGCGCTCCGCCGAGGAAACCGCGCGTACCGGCCGGCGCGCGGCAGTTCCGCGAGGAGACCGGACCAGCGGTGGCCGGTCAGGAGGATACGCACGTGAAGCAGTGGGTCATGCCCGATGAAACCGTGTGGCATCGCTCAGCCAAGTACGAGTGGACGTGCTGAGTTCCGGGTGGGATCGGCTGCCGAATCGATCGTCACGGCATCCAGTGTGCGGCGATCCGGTCAGCCACCGAGAAGGCGGTCCCGCGGTCCGGGCAGACCGCTCGCCCGAACAGATGCGGCAGACCACGCGTCACGACCGGTTGCCCGTCCGCGAGGGCCCGGTCGTGCAGGCGCTTCGCCAGGCCCTCCGACTCTTGCGGCATCGACGGACGAAGAGGCCCCTTCTCCGCCTCGCGCAAGGAGTGGTCGTCACGGGCGGAGAGGCAGCCCTCCGCGCCGATCACGATGAACATGCCGACGTCGCAGGACGGGCAGTCGACTTCGTACTCACCGGCCCGCAGACCTTCGCGCCATCGGTCCCGGACATCGGCGCCCTCGAACACGTCATCACCGCTGGAGGCGCAGGCCGTGACCGCTCCAGCCGCCCACAGCACCCACAGCACCCACAGCACCCACAGGCGACCCTCCCCGCTACGGCTCGACGCAAGGCCGGCCAACCGCGGCAGAGCCGGCGGGACTTCCCTGCCCGGCGGAGTCCTCTCCGGTCGAGGCACTGGGACCGAGGCTTCCGAGTACGGCCGGCGCGGCGGCTGGGGCGGTGCCCAGGTGGGTTCCGTGGCTCACGCGGACGAAGCCGGGCCCTGCAAGGCCACGGTGCCTGCACCGGCGCCGTCGGAAACTGGTCGGTCACGGATGAGCCGGCAGGGGAAGCCGCGTGTCCGTCGATCGCCGCCTCCCACCGCCGGCCGAGCGCCTGTCTCCGTGCCGTCTTGCCCGACGGGCGCACCACCACCGTGCCCGAGGCCGCGTAGGCTTCGAACATCAGAACTCGGCCCGTTTCAACGTCGCACCGACTTCGTTCCTGGAGACGACATGAGCAGCGCCCTTCTCGTGATGGACGTCCAACGGGCCATCGTGGACATCGTCGGCGGCGAATCCGGATATCTCCCACGCCTGCGCAGGGCGATCGACGGGGCCCGGGCCACGAACACTCCCGTGATCTACGTGGTCATCGCGCTACGTCCCGGCTTCCCGGAAGTCGGCACGCGCAACAGGGCTCTCACTGCCATCGCACGGGCCGGCCTCTACGTCGAGGGCGCACCAGGCACCGAGATCCACCCCGAGGTCGCGCCCCGGCCGGGCGACGTGGTGGTCACCAAGCGACGGGCGAGCGCGTTCTCCGGCAGCGATCTCGACGTGGTGTTGAGGGCGCGCGGTATCGACAGCCTCGTGCTCACCGGCATCGCCACCAGCGCTGTGGTGCTGTCCACCCTGTGCCAGGCGAACGACCTGGACTTCGGCCTCACCGTACTCTCCGACGCCTGTCTGGACACCGACCCGGAGGTGCACCGGGTCCTCATCGAGCGGCTGTTCCCGCAGTGGGCGGATGTGGTCACCGTCGACGACTGGGTCAAGGCGATCACACCTCGATAGCGGCAGGCCCGGTGGACGACACCATGGGTGGTCGGCTCCGGCGGGCCCGGCTGTCTTCGCGGGACGGCCGGGACGCCGTCGGGATGCGCGCACCGGTCGGCCACCCCGCAGGGGTCGCCGACCGGTGGAAGTGACGGGGCGGTACCAGGCAGCAGACTCACCTTCACTTCACGGCCTTCGTCTCTGATCGCCCGCTGGTGCCCTCGATCTTCTCCAGGCTGCCGTGAACGTTGCCGGTTCGAGCGGCTCTCCCGTTACATCGCGCTCCACTCCGCCTTCGCCGAACAGCGCCGCGGCCCTCCGCCGGCCCACAAGTTCCACGCCTGCGTGGAAGACGCCGGCCCCGCTCCGGACTTCGGGGGCGCGGACGGGGCAACCCGATCGCTGGAGGCCGAGGCGGTCGGCATCGCCTCCTGCTCGGCCTCGCCTGCCGCCGACGGCACCCTGCACCGCGGCCTTCGCCCTTCCCCACTTCCTCCAGAGCCGCGGCCGGCTGTCTGAACGGCTCGACCTGTCCAGTGTCCTCGTGGCCGAGTCGGACACACCTGCCCACACCCTGGCTCTGTTCACGAGTTTCGGACAGCGGATGTACGCGGCTTTGAGCAGAACACCGACGTGGCGGTGTTCGATGTTCCTGAGTAACGACAACACGTACGCCCGGGGTTGCAGCAGATAGGTGCGCTGAGGGTTCCCCTTGGCCGGCGACGGCGACCGGGTGGCATTCGCGAGGAGGATCGCTGCATGCGGATTCTGATCATCACCGCCGGCTCACGGGGTGATGTCGCGCCCTTCACAGGCCTGGGGCGGCGCCTGTCGGACGCGGGCCATCAGGTCGCCGTGGCCGCTCACCCGTCTCTCGCCGCACTCGTCGGCGGGTGCGGTCTCGACTACCGGCCTGTGCCGGGAGACCCGCAAGGGCTGCTCCGGGCCTGGTCCCGGGCGGCGTCGCGGGAGGAGTCCCGGGCGCTGACAAGGGCGTACGCGGACGGGCTCGCCGACGGGGTGGCGGAGGCGGTGGCGGGTGGAACCGACCTGGTGCTGACCGCCTTCGGCCCGGCACCGCTCAGCCGGACGGCCGGCGAGGCGTTCGGCGTCCCCGTCATCGGCACCTACCTCGTACCGGCATTCGCCACCAGACAGTTCCCGCTGCCCGGCGCACGGGACGCCGACGTCCTGGGGCCGGAGGGCAACCTCGCCGCAGGCCGGGCAGTGGAGAGGCGGGCGGAAGGGCTCTTCGCAGGCACCGTGACCCGGCTGCGCGCCCGCCTCGGGCTGCCCGCCGGTGCGCCATCGGCACCGGGGGACACCCGGCCGGTCTTCCACGGCTTCAGCCCGCTGGTGGTGCCGCGCCCTGAAGACTGGCCGTCCCGGGTCGAAGTGACGGGTTACTGGTGGCCCGCGCGGCCGCACCGCTGGCAGCCCCCGGCCGAGCTTGCCGACTTCCTCCAGGCCGGTCCGCCCCCGGTGTTCATCGGGTTCGGCAGCATGGCACCGGGGCAGGGGGAACGGCTCAGTGAGCTGGTGGCCGCGGCGGTGGATCGGGCAGGCGTACGCGCGGTGGTGCAGGCGGGGTGGGCCGAACTGAGCGCCTGCGGCGCCGACGTCCTGGCCATCGGCGACGTCCCGCACGACTGGCTGTTCCCGCGTACCGCCGCCGTCGTCCACCACGCCGGGGCGGGTACCACCGCAGCCGGACTGCGGGCCGGGGTACCCGCCCTGCCAGTACCCGTCATGGCCGACCAGCCGTTCTGGGCGTCTCGGCTGCACCGGCTGGGAGTCGCCCCCCGGCCTCTGCCGTTCCAGGGCCTCACCGCCGAAGCCCTCGGCGCCGCGATCACGGCCTGCCTGTCCGAGCCGGCCCACCGCCGCCGCGCGGCCGAACTCGCCCACCGCATCGCCGCAGAGGACGGCGCCGCTGCGGTGCTCGCCCACATCGGCTCAGGGGACGCCGGGTGAGCCCGAGGAATGGGGCAGCACCGAGGTAAGCCCAGAAGCCACCAGTTCTTGATCTTGGCGGGTGTGGTGGTCGGTCAGCTCAACGCAGGCCGGCAGCCGGGAGTGCGTCGACGCGGTTCGCGTACGCGCGGCGGGCCTTGCGCTGGGCCGGGAGCGCCGCGGCGCCGTCGGGGACCTGGCAGAGGTCGAGGAATCGCCGGTGGATCGCGGAGACGGCGGTGACGGCGGTGACGCGCAGGGTGCAGCCCTGGCCGCGCCGTACGGTGATGCCCTGGTCGAGTGCGGCGCGCTCGGCGGGCTCCAGTCCGGCGACGCGGAGGAAGTCGGCGACCTTGCCCGGCATGTCGAGAACGACCGGCAGTTCCGGAGCCGGGAGGCCCGGGGCAGCGGCCGTGTACTCGGGCAGGAGATCCGCGACGGCGGTACGGATGGCGCCGCGGCTGACGCGCCGGTCGCGGGAGAGGGCGGCGATGGACCGGCCCTCCAGGTACGCGGCACGCACGTCGTCGGTCTTCCCGGCCGGGACAGCCGGGCGGCGGCCGCCCTTGTTGCCCTTCGCCTCGGCGGCCCGCAGCCCGTCGTACGTCAGCTCCCCTTGAAGGTCGCGCTGGAGTTCGCCTGCGGCGGCGGGGGTCTGCACCATGGATTTCACGGTGGACAGCAGCTCTCCGGTGCGCGGGTGGCGGGCGGTGAGGTCCATCGCGGAGAACGCGCCGTCGTGGATGCGCAGGGTGAGGCGGTCGCGGTGCAGGACGTCGAGCACGTCCAGGAGGGGCCCGGTGCCACGCACCAGGCGGAACATCTCGGAGATGTGCACGCCGTCGCCCGGCCGCGCGTACGCGAGCAGCTCGCCGAACTTCGGCCGCTCCAGCGGGTGAAGGCGGCTGGAGGTCCCGGCCTGCTCCTCGAAGACAACCGGAGCCTCGATCCCGGCCTCGTCCAGCACCAGGTTCTGCGGTCGGTCGACTGCTGGTCGGTCGACACCCGCTTGTAGACCGGGTGGGCCATGCCGCTCCCCGTGTCGGTGGTCGCATTCGACCCCAGGTGTCAGCAAACCCTGTCATCAGCCGTCATCGGATCTGATGGGATCGGCGCCGCCGCCAACCCCGGAAAGCCCGGGTTCATTGGACGCCCGCCGCGCCTGTCGTCTTCCTTTGACGACATCAAAGACGCGGAGGCCGAAGATCGGCGGATCGGCTGGGCGGGGCCGGGTCGGACGGTCCGGGCACGGACGGGCCTGCCGCCGGGCGTCGCGGCGGCGAACGGGGTGAGAGTTCCCCGATCCGTTCTCCGGGTCGGCCGCGACCGACGGCGGCGTAGTGCTGCGGTCCTGAGATGGGGCCGTCGGCACGGGCCGGGCAGTGGTGGACCGGTCGAGGGCTTGACCCCCTCTGTGCTCGTCTCCTCGGCCGGGTCGCCAGACGAAGCGACCAGATGCCCCCTGGCAGTGAGCTCGACGGCGCCGGTCGCCTCGCCGGATCTTCCCCCTTTTCCCGAGCGCGGCAAAACATCGCCGGCGTCCAAGGGCGGGCTCGCCCATAAGGCAGGCGGGCATCGGGAGCGAAATCAGCGATATACGGAACAGCGGAATGCATGATATGCCATACGGCCAGCCGTCATGGATTCAGTCGTAAGGTCATGGCTTACCAAGTAAGTCAAGACTTACCTTTAGGGAACTTTGACCGTATGGTGTGGCTCGAATCGAAGGAGCCCCCTGTTGTCGAAAATTAATGATCCCGCTGTGCGTGCGGTTGAATCGGAGCGGCATTATGTGTCCTCCTTATATGAGTTGCTCACCGAGCGGCTTTCCGAGGCGCGAGTACACCGAGCGAGTGTGCTGAAGGCCCCGGCGGAAAGCGCCGGTGAGGCATACGAGAGAGAAATCGCCGCCGAGCGTCTGGCCAAGGAAATCGGCCGGCTGGAGGGCGCCGAAAAAGGGCTGGTCTTCGGGCGCATCGACTGGACGGATGGCACGGCCCTGCGCATCGGGCGGATCGGACTGCATACGGAGGAGGATGACCTGCCTCTGCTCGTGGACTGGCGCGCGAACGCGGCGCGGCCCTTCTACGAGGCGACACCGGTCCACCCGATGGGCCTGCGGCGGCGCCGGCACCTGCGCCTCGAGGAGCGCACGGTCATCTCGGTGAGCGACGAACTGCTGGACGGGACCGCCCCGACCGACGAGGACGTCGTGGGGGACGGCCCGTTGACCGAGGCTCTGTCGGCACGGCGTACGGGCAGGATGCACGCGGCCGTCGCGACGCTGCAGGCCGAGCAGGACGAGATCGTCCGCTCCGCCCACCGCGGGGTGACCGTGGTGCAGGGCGGGCCCGGCACCGGCAAGACGGTGGTCGCCCTGCACCGGGCGGCCTATGTCCTGTACGCGTTCCCGCGCGCCGCGGAGGAGGGTGTCCTGGTGGTGGGCCCGAACGCCCGGTTCCTCGACTACATCTCCCAGGTCCTTCCCTCGCTCGGAGAGAACGACGTCGTTCTGGCGACCTGCCGGGAACTGGCCGGAGTGTCCACGGACACGGTGGACCCGTTCGATACGGCGCGTCTCAAGGGCAGCTCCGACCTCGCCGACGCCTTGGCCGGCCTGCTGCGCGTCCACCAGGCCCCCGCCGGTGACTTCACCGTGCGGGTCGGACAGGAACTGGTTCACCTCTCCGGCGAGGAAGTCGCCGCGGCACGCGACGCCGCCGTGGCAGCCGCACCGGGGCACAACCCCGCGCGCCAGGTGTTCAAAGAGCTCTTGGTCGACGCCGTCACCGACGGGATGCAACGAGACATGGGCGACCTCCTGGAGCAGATCGACACCGATACCGAAAGGATGACGGGCATCGACCTCGACCGGTTCACGGGAGCCGCCCAGCGCCGTGCCGAAGGTGCGGCCGGCCCGGGTCCGGTCCACGAGCTGGACCTGGACGCCATCCGAGCCGATCTCCTCGACGACGCCGGCGTCGACCGAGCGGTCGAGGTGGTGTGGCCGCGGCTGGTACCCGGTGACCTCGTGAAGGCGCTCCTGACGAACGCCGGCGCTCTCGCCGAGCGCCTGCCCCGCCTGACCGCGCAGGAGCGGTCCCTTCTGCTGCGCGGTCCGGACGACCCGTGGACCGATGCCGATGTGCCGTTGCTGGACGAGGCGGCGAGCCTGGTCGTCGGCCCCCCCGAGCGGACGTACGGGCACGTCGTCGTCGACGAGGCGCAGGAACTGACCGCCATGCAGTGGCGGATGATCGTCCGCCGCTGCCCGGCAAGGGCGATGACGCTGGTGGGTGACTTCGCCCAGGCAGGCCCGGTCGCGACAGCACGCGACTGGAAGGAAGCACTGAGTCCCCACGTCGGACCGCGGTTCACACTGCACAACCTGACCGTCAGCTACCGCACCACGCAGGAGATCCTGGAGAACGTCCGGGGCCTGCTCACGCGGATCGCTCCGGACCAGAAGCCCACACGGTCACTGCGAAGCGGTGAGAGCCCTCGCACCGTGACCACACCTCCGGACGGGTTGGTCACCGCCGTCGTTCAGGAACTCCGCGCCCAGAGCACCGCGCACCCGGGCGAGCTTCTGGGAGTGATCTGCGCGGACACCAGGGTGAGCGAGCTGACGGCCCAGGGCATCGCTCACCACGCACGCATCGTGCCGGCGTCCGAAGCACGCGGTCTGGAATTCGACGGGGTCGTCGTCATGAACCCCGAGGAAATCATCACGGCTCGCCCCGGTGGGGAAAGGGACGTGTACGTAGCCCTGACCCGGGCCACCAAGCGCCTCTGCACCATCACCGTCCAGCCCGCCTGAGGATTCGGCGCCCGCGTCGTCGCCGCGGGCGCATCCGGCGCGGCACAGACACCGGCCCGCGCGCACGGGGCTGCTCGCCGCCTCACCGCTCGTGGCCGCGCCCGGCATCACGCGGCCCGGTCCAGGCCGACGACGTTCGGATCCCCTTCGCGCAGCAGGGTGAAGTCGACGTCGAGTTTCGGGTCGTACGCGTCGGGTTCGATGCCGAGTCCGTGCGTGCTGTACTCGCCGAACCGTTTGATGTGCTCGGTCAGGTACGGCGAGATATGGGTCAGGTCCTCAGCTTGTTTTTTATGGTTTGCGAGCTTTGATTTGATTACGTTCAACGATTGACTCGGGGCGTCTGGTGGATTTGCCCACGCCATAGCGGGTGGCGGGCCGCCGATTCTTGGAGTCAAGTGGGCGGCCTGGTACTGGAGTTGAAGGTTTGGGTGCACGGGCCGGGCAGAGCAAGTAGGGGCGGATGTTCCTGAACCCCCGGCGGACGCGGGCCGGGGTGAACCGGGGGGCGGCCGGTTTCCCCCAGGGACGGCGGAGGTCGGCAGCGGCCTCGCGGGTGAGACGGAGCTGGGTGTGCGCCGCGATCACGAGCCACGTCCAACGGTCCGCGGACTCGGGAGCACGCAACTTGGGACGGGTCCAGCCGAGCGTCTGTTCTGTAAAACGGAAAGTATGTTCAAGGTCGAAGCGCCTGAGGAACGCCTGCCAGCGCAGATCGACGTCCGCGCTGGTCATGTTGGTCTTGGAAGACCATAGCCAGACCGGCAGCGGGTCACCTCCGCCGGGCAGATGGTTCACCTGGAGGCGGATCAGGGTGCCCTCGCTGATGGGGAGTTCGCCGTCGTGGTCGATCCGCGCACTGCGGGTGGTCAGCCTGGGGTGGATACGGTCCCAGGCCATCGCCCGGGCGGTGCCGTAGCGGTCGGTGACCTGTACGGTCGCCGAGTCGGGCTGGCCCCAGGTATCGGGCTTGGCGAAGCGGAACTCCTTGCCGTGCTTGGGATAGCGGCCACCCTGGGGGCTGGCCAGGCTGAGCTCCTTGCGGGAAGGCGCCGGACGGCGCATCACCCGGTCCGAGCGCATCCGCCCGAGCACCTCGATGGGGATGCCGCCGAGGAGATGGGCCATGCGCGGGGTGTCGTAGCCGGCGTCGAAGACGACCAGGATGTCGTCGTCACCGGCTTCCCACTGGCCTTGGTCGATCAGGTCGGTGACAACGTGGCGGACCTGGGCGCCGGTGACCTCGGCGACATCGTCGTCGGGGCCGAGCCGGACCACGTCGAGCAGCTGGCACCACGAGGTGCGCCCCGTCTCCAGCGCGGCGACGAATGAGTCGGCCAGCCGGGGATGAACTTGGTCGTTGGAGCGTCCCGAACGTCCGTAGACGTGGCAGAACAGGTGGTCCGGGCTGGTCGGCGCGTCGGGACGCAGCCACGCGGAGACATCGACGGCCAGGACCAGGCGCCCGTCGGCGGCCTTCGGCGGCCTTCGGCGGCCTTCGGCGGCCTTCGGCTGCGGCAGCATGGCCAGTGCCTTGCGCAGCCTGTCCACGTCGATGCGGCCCCGGTTGAGCGCGTCGTACAACGCGCCGTGCCCGCGCCGGTGCTCGGCCAGCAGCATCAGATCGACCGGCGAGGTCACCGGGCCGTCCTCGCAGAGGATCGCGTCGCAGAGCTCGAACAGCGTGTCACTGCGCTGAGTCAGAGCTGAGTCAGACACGTGTAGAGGTCCTCCCGAAAGTGCGACGTGAAGTCGAACGCCTCGTGCCGGGCACTGTGGTGCAGCAGACTCATCCCTGCGGCCTTCGTATGAGCGCGGTTCCATGACGGAACGCATGCTCCCGCGAGGGCCGTGCGCCTGTCCGGCGAACTCCCCACCGAGCGCCGGCGTACGGGTCACTGTTCGAGGCCCGTGGCTGAAGGATGGTTCAGTCGACTGTCAGCACATCGGCCAGGCTCACAGCGGGGCAGCCGAGCATCCCCGTCAGCACACGACGCCGGCGCTCGGTCAGAGAGGTCAGGAAGAGCGCCGCATCGGCGTTGGTCCGGTCACAGAGCGCGGCTGCTTCACGGACCTTTCCATAGCTCAGGAGAGTCCGCGAGGAATAGGGAAGGGCCATTTTCCTGGCCCCGCCGTCCGAGACACCACGGCGTTGAACGATACGGCCCACGACGCGCGCACCGTGCTTCGCCGCCTGTTGGGCCGCAGTGTCCATCAACGCGGCGAAGCCCTTCTGCTTTCCGGAGAAGTAGCCGACGAGTACGACATCAGTTCTCTCGGCCATGGAGGCCGGAGCCTGATGCGGGGCTGGCACCGGTCCCACGTGGCGGGCTGGTCGTCGATCGCGCCTTCGATCCTGATGCATGGCCTTCAGGCTAGCCTCGCGCTTTCATGGGGACGCTGTCCGAGACTTGATCGAATAAGCGGAGATGCTCCTGACCTGTAACGATGGGACTTGTCTAGGGTCCTGTCAGCTGCACGGAAGTATCACTCTCCAGGTGAAGAAGATTATCGGGTCCTGCCCGCGGGTCCGCGTCGAGGGCGGCGGCCGGGCGGTGGTCTCCCAGGCCGGGAGCGTGCTGCTGGTCGAGATCGTCCGCAAGGCCCGCCTGGACACCGCGATATCCGCAGCGCTGATGCCGTGGCGCAAGCCGCGGGCCGTCCATGACCCGGGCAAGGTCCTCCTGACGTCGCCCTGGCTGTGGCCTTGGGCGGGGACTGCCTCGCGGATGTCGGCATGCTGCGGGCCGAGCCGGCTGTGTTCGGGCCGCCTCGGACCCGACGGTTTCCCGTTTCATAGACACCCTCGCCGCCTGCGGCGAGGGGCCGTGGGTCTCGACGGGGTGCCGGTGATCGCGCACTCCGAGAAGGAGGACGCCGCACCCACGTGGAAGCGGACCTACGGCCACCACCCACGTCACCGCCACCCGGCTGGCCCCGGCGCAGTTGCCGAAGGAGTACCGGCGTGGGTGCCTCCGCCGACGGCACCCACACCTTCCTCGCCGGGCTCACACAGCGCGGGAGGTGGCTGTCCTACACCGTCGGCATGACCGTCACCGAGCAGGCCCACAGCCACGTGCTGAAGGTTCCGGCCTCCGCCTGAACGCCGACCGTTGAGCGTCCAAGGGGCGGATATTCGATCCCTCGCTTGCGCAATTGAAAGGCCGTACCAAGTCCGTCGGCGGTAATGCGACACCGCGCACCGAATTGGCCTGAAGTCGCTGGTGTTACGTAGGCGTGAACCGGGGCATTTCACACGTCGGCGTTTACTGGCAGGTCGTCCGGTGGTCCGCTCCGAGGGTCAGGCGAAGAGCGGCCACGGGGTGAAGCCTTGCAGGGGCGGGTAGTTGCTACGGTCCCTTTGCCTCGCGCTGTCTGAAACTGAGCGTTGTCGAAATGCTCCGCAACGTGATTGCATCCGATCTTGCAAGCACCTGGGGGGGAAGTTTCTGCCGGTACGGACGAGGCGTTCGTGCTGTGCAACGCGGCTTGCCTGATGGCGTGATCCCGAGGTGCCTGTGTACGTGCAATGTCGGGAATTACGCAAAGGAGAGCACGTGAGGATCAAGAAGGCTATCGCTTCCGTCATGCTCGTCGGCTCCGCCCTGATGGTCACGCCCGTGGCCAACGCGGCGATAAGCGACTGCAACAACGACAACATGTGCATGTGGGGCAACAACGACTACCAGTGGATGATCGGCGAGCGGGCCCACGGCAACGGCACACTCGTCAATCTGAGCGGCGACAACAACAACGCGATGGACTCGTGGTCCAACGAGTCGGGCACCCACTCTGGCTGCATGTACGGCGCCGCCAACGGCACTGGCGACAGACAGGGCATGGCTCCGGAAGCCAATGACAACAACGTCTCGCCGCTGAACAGCGACGAGGTCAGCTCGTGGCGAACCAGGTACGGCTGCTAAACCGCTCAGAGAGCAGAAGGGCTGACGACATGACCGGAGCACCGCTGATCCAAGCGCGCGACCTGTGTAAAGCCTACCGATCGGCAGTGGAAACGGTGTGGGCCGCACGGGAGGTGAACTTCGCCGCCAACGCGGGCGAGTTCGTCTGCGTATATGGGGCGAGCGGCTCCGGGAAGTCGACCCTGCTGAACCTGCTGGCCGGCCTGGATGTCGCCGACACCGGTGACATCCAGGTCGCCGGTGTCGACGTCAGTGCGGCGGATGAGGCCCAGCGCGCGCGGCTGCGATTGGATGCCGTCGGAGTCGTCTTCCAGCACCACCAGTTGGTGGAGGAGTTCACCGCCGCCGAGAACGTTGCGTTGCCGCTGGAGGCGCGCGGGGATACGTCCTCTGCTGCCCGTGCAGAGGCTGTCGCCCAATTGGCCCGCGTGGGCCTGACCGGGCTGGAGGACCGACTTCCAGGTCAGCTGTCCGGCGGCCAGCGGCAGCGGGTGGGTATTGCCCGCGCGCTGGCCGGTGACCGCGCCGTGCTCCTGGCGGACGAGCCGACAGGAGCGCTGGATTCGGCCGCTACGAGGGAGATGTTCACACTGCTGCGGAAGTTGTGCGACGAAGGGGTGCTGGCAGTGGTCTGCTCCCATGACCCCCGCTGCCGGGAGTTCGCCGACTCGGTTTATGAGGTCGTCGACGGCCGCCTGGAACACCGCTGATGGCGCGACAGCCGAAGCAGGCCGACAAGGGCACATCGGTCCTGCCGCAGCCACGGCTCGCGGCACGGCTGGCATGGCGGCTTGGCCGGCGCCAGGGCCAATGGATTGGTGCCTCTTCAACGGTGTTCGTGGCGGGTCTGTTCACGATGGCCATGTTCATCGCGTTGTCGACGTTGTCACTCTCAGGTGCTCAGGAAGCCGATCGCGACTTGGGCCGGTTCGACGCTCTCGCGAACGCTGAGATGACGCTTCCCCCCGGCAGTAAGACGCCGGCCCCGGCCATGGCCGGGGCGGCGCAGCAGGCCGGTGCGAACGAGTCCGCCGCCTTCCTCGCCGCGCTCGACGTGCAGCTCGCCGTCACTCCGGCACGGAACGTGACCCTGCTGGAGGGCCAGTGGAAGCCCAACCCGTACCCAGATGTGTACGAGCTGACGGCCGGGCGCTGGCCGCAACAGCCTGGCGAGGTCGTTGTGACCGACCCAGGGGACGTCAAAGCCGCGGCCGGCCAGACGCTCACCGTGCTTGGTGACGTTCGGCTGCGCGTGGTGGGCGTCGCAGACAACCACTACGCGAAAACCTCGGCCCTGCTCGCCGCGCCAGGCACGTGGAGCAGTCTGGACCCGGAAGTCGCTGAGGGCTACCCTTCCCTGGCCGCGCAGCCGTACCTGCTGTGGACCGGGGGTCCGGAACAAGCCGTCATGGATGCGGTGACGAAGACGCTCACGTCGTACAGCGATGGCTCCAGCTCACAGGAGGCCAAGGGCGGACCGGAATTTCTGCCCGGCCCGCCGACCCTTCGGGCACAGCTGGAGACCAAAGCGGCCGATTACTGGATCGAGAAGTCCCCCGCCGGATATGCCATCCCCGCCGTTCTGGTCCCCATTGGCGCCGTGCTGCTGATGTTCGGGCTCGTCGACCGACGCCTGCGGCGCACCACGGAGACCATGGTCTCCTTGGGGCTGCGACCCGCCACCACGGTAGCGGCCGTGACCTTCGCCTGCGTGGCATGGTGCCTGGCGGCAGCTACCGCCGGTGCCGCCGCCGGAGTTGCCACCGGCTGGGCCCTACGACCTCTCCTGGCATACCTGCAAGACCGGCCGGTGGGAGATGTCGAAGGAATGACAGACGCTGCTACGCAGCTCCTCGCTCTGGTCGCGGCAACCGGAGTGCTGACCGGCGCGGGGTTGCTCCTGGCCCGTCGGACCCGCAGCGAGCAGCATCACCCCACCACCACGTCAGCGGCACACCAGCCGCAGGCGAAGAACCTCCGCAAGAAGAGTGCCGCGACGGTCGTCCGCGATGTCCGCCAACTGGCCGCGCTGGGCGTCTGGTGCGTCTGCATGGTCTACACGGCGACACGCCTCGACACCCCGTCCGAGGGCATGTTCCTGACCGCCCTGATCACGGCCGCGGTGGTGCTGACGTTGCCGGAGTTCTTCGGACTCGCGACCCGCCTACTCACCGAGCGTGACGCCCGCCGCAGGCTGGCCCGCCGTCAACTGCAGGCTGACCGACGGCGGGCACAGGCCGCCCTCGCCGTCCTTACCGTGATCATCGGTGCCAGCTTGGGCATGCTCGCCCTTCTCGACACCCTGATCCGCAGCAGTGAGAACACCGTGCAACCGGAGGTCCTGCCCGGCCAGGTACTACTGGCGCACCGGGCCAGCAGCGCCTTCGCACCACCCGAGCGGATGCTCACCGTGCTCAAGGAGAGCAAAATTCTCGAGGGCCTTCCCCAGGTGGAACTCCACCGCCTCTCGAAGGAGTCCGTGGACGAAACCGGCCCCGTCCCCAGCACAACTCGCCAAGGCAACGACGGCGGCATCCTAGCCGTCGACTCACCCGACGACGTCCCCGTCCTGACCGGCCGCCCTCTTACCACCGACCAGCGTGCGCTGCTCAACCGCGGCGGCCTCCTCGTCTGGGCGGACCGCGAAAACCCCCCGCCCCCCGAAGGACAGCCGACCCGACTTGTGGTGGCTGAGGACGACCGCATCCTCAGCCAAAGCCCTCCTCTGCCCTCCAAGCCACTGGAACTGGCACGCACGGGCTGGCGTGCCGGCACGGACGGGATCCTTCTTGTCGACACCGCCCGCCGCCTTGACCTCCCCATCGCGGTGCGGGGCCCGATCATGGTCGCCGACGCCGACGACGGCCAGGACGCGCGCGTGCAACAGATTCTCCAGGACCACGCGATCGACGCGCGCGCCGCCTACATCTATGTCGAGCCAGAACCACCGGTCCCGGATACAGCGCTCTATGTCTCCGCCGCGGCCTTGGCCTTGCTTGCGCTCACCACTGTTCTCACCGCGCTCCGCGGCCAGACCCGAGCGTTGAAGACCTACATCGACAGCCTCATCGCGCTGGGCATCCCGCCATCCTGGGGCCGCCACATCATCCTCTGGCAGTACGCCCTGCTTCTGGGAACCGCCACTCTCCTCGGGCTCTTCATCGCCATCGTCCCGACCGTGGCTCTGGCCACCCAGATCCCCGACTTCGAGCTCAGCATTCCCTGGGGACAGATGAGCCTGCTCCTCGCCACTCTCGCCCTGGCCTCCGCACTCGCCGCAACCCGATCAACGCTCGCTCTACGCCGGTAGGGGCAACGCCGTCCATCATGGATCGTTCTCAGGGAGAGCGAAGCGACCACCGGCCCGGCGGACCCACGCGGTCACAGCAGTAGCCGGTGCCGCGCCGACGCGGGCCCGGGGCAGCTCGTCCCCCGTGGAACCGTCGTCTGGTGCGCTATCCCACCAGGGCGATCGGGACTGCTGCAGGGTTGGGCGACACCTGACCTGGCTTGCTGAGAGGCGGTCAGGAAAGCAGAAAGTTGCTCTGACGAGCAAGAATGGGGATTGCCGAGGTCCTTGTTCCTGCCATCGTCGGAGGCACTTCCCAGGTGAAGAACTCTATCGGGTCCTATCCCCGTGTCCGTGTTCAGGACGATGGCCGCCAAGTCGTGTCCCAGGCCGGGTCGGTTCTCCTCGTCGAAACGGTCTGCAAGACCGGTCTCGACCAGGCGATATCCCGGGCTCTGGCTCCATGGCGCAAGCCGCGGGCCGTCCACGATCCCGGCAAGATCCTCCTGGATGTCGCCCTGGCGCTCGCGCTAGGCGGGGACTGCCTCGCGGACGTCGCGATGCTGCGGGCCGAGCCGGCCGTCTTCGGCCCGGTCGCCTCCGCCCCGACCGTCTCCCGCCTGATCGACACCCTCGCCGCCTCCGGCGAGAAGGCCCTGCAGGCCGTCCGGTCCGCACGGGCCGAAGTCCGCAACCGGGTCTGGTCGTTGGCCGGCAGACACGCCCCGGACACCGACGGCCAGGTCACCGTCGACCTCGACGGCGTTCTCGTGATCGCCCACTCGGACAAGGAGGACGCGGCAGCGACCTGGAAGAAGACCTACGGCCATCACCCGCTCACCGCCTTCGTCGACCACGGCCCAGGCGGAACCGGAGAACCGGTCGCCGCGCTCCTCAGGCCGGGGAACGCAGGCTCGAACACGGCCGCCGACCACATCACCACCGCCCGGCTGGCCCTCGCCCAGTTGCCGAAGCACTACCAGCGAGGGCGGCAGACGCTGATCCGCACGGACTCCGCTGGCGGCACCCGGGAGTTCGTGTCCTGGCTCGCCCGGCGAGGACGGTGGCTGTCCTACTCGGTCGGCATGACGGTCACCGGGCAGGTCCACGAACACGTCCTGAAGACCCCCGCCCAAGCGTGGACCCCGGCCGTCGGGACCGACGGCTCGGTCCGTGACGGTGCCTGGGTCGCCGAACTCACCGGCGGGCTCCTGGACGGCTGGCCGAAAGGCATGCGGCTAATCGTCCGCAAGGAACGGCCTCATCCCGGAGCCCAGTTGCGGATCACCGACGCGGACGGCACGCGGATCACCTGCTTCGCGACCAACACCCCCGACCGGCCGATCGCCGACCTCGAACTCCGTCACCGGCTGCGTGCCCGCGCCGAGGATCGCATCCGCGCCGCCCGGGCCACCGGCCTGCGCAACCTGCCCCTGCACTCCACAACCCAGAACAAGGTCTGGCTGGAGATCGTGCAGACCGCCCTCGATCTCCTGGCCTGGATGCCGATGCTCGCCCTGACCGGCAGGGCCAGACTCTGGGAACCCCGCCGCCTGCGCTTCCGGCTGTTCACCGCGGCCGGACAACTCGTCACCACCGGCCGCCGGCGGATCCTCCGCCTCGCCCGGCACTGGCCCTGGACCAGCGAAATCACCGCAGCCCTCGAACGGCTCGCGCTCCTGCCGAACCCCGGCTGACCAGCAGATACCCCGCCCCTACGACGACAGCCCGATACCGGAGCAGTGGAACCCGGCGCCACCCCGAGACGACACTCGGGCCCTCAACCTGCCCCGCCTTCCCCACCCGCGACGAGACGGTCCGCCGACGGAGTCGGCAAACCATCAAGAAAGATCGAGGCTAGAGGCACTGCTGCCTGCGTCGATACAGGTTTTCCCTGACCGGGACAACCAACGCCATCATTTTGCTGGGCGGCGACCGAGGTCAAATTGCCAAGCTCAGGATCGGTCTCCCCTCCCTCCTCCAGCAGCTGGCGGACGATCTCGGGGATGTCCGGGACATTGTGGAAGATCACCGCATTCGTGAGCAGAGAGTTGAACTTCATCGCCTTCTCCTGCTCGACGGGGTCGTTGTCGGCGAGTACGTCCTGGTTGCCGAAGCCGACCCAGCCCACTGCCCGGAGCTGGAAGCCCCCACCGGACACGTCCGTTCCTTCGTCCAGATCCTCACCGGGCGCCAAGGCCAGCAGCTACCCGAGCGGCTCGATGCCGTCCGCAACGACGACCTGCCCGGCCTTCACACTCTCGCAGCCGGCATCGACCGCGACCGCGACGCAGTGATCGCCGGTCTGACCCTGCCCTGGAGCTCAGGCGTGGCGAGGGCCACGTCAACCGGATCAAGATGCTCAAGCGCCAAATGTTCGGCCGAGCCGGTTTCAGCTTGTTGCGCAGGCGCGTACTGCCGGCCACCTGATCACCAGTCCGGTTCTCGGTGGTATGACTTCCCTTGCGGAAGACGAGTGGGGGCGAGGCACAGCGTGGACACAGTAGGAGCGATCAGCCTGATCCGCATGGCGGCTGCGGACCGGACCATGGAACCCTGGCAGCGTCCTTCGGACGCTTGGCTGGTCCAATTGGGGCTGGACGCCTTGATGACTGGCATCGAGAGTCCCTCACTCCCCCTGCTGGCTGGGCTCGCGCGCAATGAGTACAGCAAGGCCCCCGAGCTGTTCGACCTTGTGCTCGGCGAGATGGGTCTACTGCCGCTGGCCTCAGAAGATCTCGCAAAGGCGCGATGGACTGCGGCCCGCTGGTGGGCAGGCCAGATCGTGGCGCGCCAGCTCGATCCGATCCGCGGAGCAAAGCTGATCTGGCAGGAATCTGCGGCTGAACTCGACTACCCCGACGCGCTGCAACCCATCGTTGATCTGGCGACTGCAATCGAGCTGCTGGACGACCACCTTCCGGACCGGGAGCGCGTCGAGGACGATGTCACCTCCGCAGCACGAAGGTTTCTCGCCGCAGAAGCGCACCAGAACCACGGCCTTTGAACTACCTCGCGTTATCCGACGTGACCGGTTCACGGAAAGCGAGCCAGAACCCGAACCCGTGAACGCAGCCCACACACCCCGTGGTCCGTACAGCTGGCACACGCTCAGGCCCTGCTCCGGAACGGCCGGGTGCAGGAGTCCATACCACTTCTGACAGACGTGGCCACGAGTGAGAGCGAAGACGTCACCAGTGAGGGGCGCATCGCGGCTTCCGCAGCTCTGAGCGGCGCTGTGCGCGTGGCGGGAAACCTTGATACGGCACCGCGGTGCGCACCTCTGGTCGCGCACCGCTCCTGGACACGCCGCAGACACAGGTCGGTTACGAGGAGTCGCGCCGCTGGGTACCGCCCTGGACGAAGGGGCCGACTTGGGCCCCGGACTTGCCCGGTTGCGGGAGATCCTCGTGGCGGCCACTTGCAGGCCGCAGCCGTCCCTGCGGCGCGTACGGCTCACCCGCCGCGATGCGGCCGGTGGCGATCAGCGCACCGTCGAGGACGGCGAAGCCTTCCGGCGGCAGTTCGCGCACGGCCTCGTGCGGGCTCGGAGCACGATGGGTTTCCGTATCCGACAGATCCGGCGGCCGCGCCGGGGCGGCTGTCCGCTTCCAGAACGGTCGGGGGCAGACTGGTCACTGCACGGTGAAGAACCGTCGGAAGTAGCCGGCCGGGGCGTTCTCACCAACGAGTACACCCTCGGCTTCGATCCAGGCGTGGGCGGCGAAAGGCGGGTGGGTGCGCACTCCGACGCACCAGGTGGCCACTGTCCGCATATCCGGCAGAGCAGGACGGTGGCCAGGGACCGGGGCAGGCAGCCCTGTGGTCCCCCCGCGGCCAGGCTTACGGCGAGTACGGTCTCCCTGACGCTGGTCGCTCGGCGAGGGTCGCCGGGCGGGTGCTGCCCTTCATCCGTTCCGGCACCGAGCGGATGCGGTCCGGTGGTTGCGCGGCCGGCAGATGCGCGCAGACCACGGCCGCTCTGGTGGTGAGCCTGAGACCGAGGGGGACCGATCGCGGGTCGTGGGGGACGACTTGGGAAGTGGACGTCCGGGGCCCTTTCAGGAGGCGGGCAGTCGAGCCGAGTGCAGTTCGTCCACGATGCGGGTGAAGTCCTCCCCGGCTTCGCGGACGCTGATGCCGTAGGCGGCGGCGAACTGCTCAACCGTCTGCTCCCGGGGGGTGCCGTCGAGCACGGTGTGCATGATCAGTGCTGCGGTGGGGTTGAGCGTGCAGTGCTCACCGCTGCTCTGGTCCAGCAGCGCTGTCCCGTACTCGGTTTCGGCGGCCACGCCCCCCGGGCGCAGGGTGATGCCCAGGGGGTGACTCCTCTCAGTGGCGGCCGGCTGCGGCCGGGGCTTCTCACGGGAGCGCAGCCACACCTCGCAGCCAATGGCCGGGTGCAGCAGAGCGCTTTCCATGTCGGCCGCCAGAGGCCGGAGGCACCACTGGCGCAGGGTGTCCGGGTCGATGAGTCCCAGGCGGGCCGGGCGCGGGTTCTCGCACAGGGCGAGGAGTGACGGGCGGTGGGGGCCCGCAGCCCCGTTTCCTCCTCGAGCGCCATGTGTCTTGGTGGTGCGCCCCCGGCTGGCCTCGGGGACGACACCACGCGTCGCCTCGGCGATCAGCGGCTTGTGCCGCCAGGGTGTCACCCGCTCTCCGTCACGCACCGCGAGCGCGGTTTCGACGAGCCGGTCGTCGTAGTAGGGCACGGTGAAGGCGATGCCGAGCGGCTCGGACATCTGCCGTACGTGCTGGGCGAAGCGGGCCACGCTGTGCGTGCCGGCCAGTTCACGGTGCACGCTGTGCCCGTCGCCGAGTGACTGTGTCTGTGCGGCCTGCCTGCGGATCTCCTCCCGGACGGCCTCGACTGCCTCGGCGGTGGCCCGGGGAGGGAGCCTCGGGGGGGGGTGCCCCACGTGAACATGGGCACACTCGCGGCCGGTTGCCGGAGGGCCAAGCCGGTGGCCGCCTGCCGCAGCCAGGTGGCGTACGAGCGCCGGTCGATCAGCTGGCGCAGGGGGTGCCGGCGCGGCCACCGGGGCTTCGCGGTGAATCCGCAGGCATGTCGCCAGGCCGTCCGCGGGTGACGGGCGAACACCTGGTGCACGCGGGCGGGAGCCCCCACCGAGCAGCTCGTCCCCGCCCCTGCCGCTCAGGTGTACGGCCGATCCGCGTTCCGGCGCCCGTTCCACGATGTCCATGCGCCGGTGACGGTTGACCGCGTGCAGCGACGGCGTGTCCAGTACGTCGTCCAGGGCGTCCACTTGTCCTTGATCCCGTGAGCGGCGTCCGTCTGGGCCTTCGGAGACGATCAGCACGGCGCCGCCCCAGTAGCGGACGTGACTGCCGCTGAACCTGGCGTCCGGTCGGCCGGGATCGCGGTGGCGGCCGTGAGGTGCGGTCACGGCCGTCGGTGGTCATCCGTCGAGGCGGCAGCTGGTGAGCAGGGTCGCGGGGGTGGCGGCTTCGGGCCGGGGGACGGTGCGGCTCGCGGGCGGCTGGTGCCCGGTGGCGAGCCGGTTCTCCAGGGCGGTGAAAGCGGAGCGGTGGCAGGGCAGGAGGGGCCGTAGCCGGCCGGGGAAGGCGTCCACGAGGGAGTCGGTGTGGGTGCCGTCCTCGATACGGTAGTAGCGGTGCAGGTCGCCGCGGCCCGCTTCGCGGACCATGCGGGCGTAGACGTCGGAGTCCTGGCCGATGGGCAGCAGGACGTCGAGGGTGCCGTGGAGGGTGATCAGCGGTTTTCCGATACGGCCGGTCAGCGCGATGCGTTCCACGGCCCGGTGGACATCGGCGGGGCGGGTGGCGTAGTCGTAGTCGGCGTCGCAGCCCGGGGCCGCCTCTGGAGCGCAGTACGGGGTACCGGCCTCCTTCTCGCCGTCGAAGGCGGGGTCGAACTCTTCGCGGTAGATGCGCTGGGTCAGGTCCCAGTAGACCTGGTGGTGGAACGGCCAGAGGAATTCCGAGCCGGCCGGAAACCCTGCGCGGCGCAGTTCCTCACGCGCCCGGCCGGCCGCGGGGCCGCCCGCCGCGTAGGCGGGATAGTGGCGGAGGGCGGAGGGCAGGAAGGTGAACAGGTGAGGGCCTTCGGAGCGCCAGAGAGTGCCTTCCCAGTCGACTCCGCCGTCGTAGAGCTCGGGGTGGTTCTCCAGTTGCCAGCGCACGAGGTACCCGCCGTTGGACATGCCTGTGGCGAGGGTGCGCGTGGGTGGCCGGTGGTAGCGCTGGGCGACCACCGTGCGGGCAGCGCGGGTGAGTTGGGTGAGCCGGGTGTTCCATTCGGCGACGGCGTCACCGGGCCGGGTGCCGTCACGGTGGAAGGCGAGGCCGGTGTTGCCCTTGTCGGTGGCGGCGTAGGCGTAGCCGCGGGCGAGCACCCAGTCGGCGATGGCCCGGTCGTTGGCGTACTGCTCGCGGTTGCCGGGGGTGCCCGCCACCACGAGCCCGCCGTTCCACCGGTCGGGCAGCCTGACGACGAACTGCGCGTCGTGGTTCCAGCCGTGGTTGGTGTTGGTGGTCGAGGTGTCGGGGAAGTAGCCGTCGATCTGGATGCCCGGCACCCCGCTGGGGACGGTGAGGTCCTTGGGGGTCAGGCCGGCCCAGTCGGCCGGGTCGGTGTGGCCGGAGCCCACGGTTCCCGCCGTGGTCAGTTCGCTCAGGCAGTCGGCCTGCTGATGTGCGGCTCCCGGTACACGCAGGTGGGACAGGTGTGCGCAGTGGCCTGCGGTGGAATGGGGGGCCGGCCGGGCTGTGGCCGGCGACGGGAGCAGGGCTGCCGCGACGGCCAGGGCGAGAACGCCGAGGGCGGCGCGCTTTCCCGGGCGGCACGCGGTGCCGGGTGGCAAGGCCATGAAGAGCCTCCAGTGTGGGACGGACGGACGGGCTGGAGGCTAGACGGCGTATGCCGGGAGGGAACATGTGCGCGCCCGCCATGACGGCCGGCCCGTCGAAGTGGGCTGCCGCCATGACGGGCACGACCGGTCCTGTGTCAGAGGCAGGCTCCGTCCACGACGGTGAAGCAGCCGACGGGTGACTTCTTCGGGGTGTGGGTCACGAAGGTGTCAGGTGTCGTACAGGCCCGTGTTCTGCTGGGGGGCCTTGGCGTAGCCGCCGCTGGTCGTGGCTCGGCCCGACCGGACGCGGGCGTAGTTGCCGTCGGTCCAGCAGGCGGCCGTGACGCCGGTGGTCCACGCGGTGCCCGTGCTGGAGGGAGGTCCCGTCTTTCCGTCGGCGTCGCGGGCGGCGACCGTGGAGGTGGGCGAGGAGACCACCGTCAGGCCGGTGTCGGTGGCACCGGTCGTGGTCGGGCCGGGCGGGGCGGGCAGCGAACCGGACTGGGAGCCGGATTCCGTCGGGCCGAAGAACTGGGTGATCCAGTGGCTGGAGTGGATCGAGTCCGGGAAGCAGGCGGCGCCGGTGCCGCCGCACTGCTCGGTACCGTCGCCAGGATCGACCGGGGTGCCGTGCCCGATGCCCGGGACGTGGTCCACCTCCACCGCGACCGAGCCGTCGGCAGCCGGGTACTCCTCGTGCCGGGTGGAGTTCGGGCCGATCACCGAGGTACGGCTCGGTGTCTGGAGCAGGGCGTGCAGTGCGCCCCGGACCGGCTCCCGCATCTGGGGAGGGGGAAACCCGTACCTGGTGCGCGGTGTGGGTCCCTGGCTCATACGGCTCTCGTGGTGTCGCCGATGCGGGCCGTCTGCCGCGGCTCCGTCCGCGCCGCCGGCACCGACGTCACACGGGTTGGGGCGTAAGAGAGGCAGTGGCGGTCAGCAGGGTGCGCAGGTCGGCGATCCGGTAGCCGCGCGAGCGGATCGCGTCGATGATCTGCGGCAGGGCCTGGGCATCGAGTACCGGGCCCTGCCCGTCGAGGTTACCGATGTGCATCTGCACGATCTCACCCGGTCGCAGCGCGTCCAGCGCCCGCTTCACCGTCTTCTGAACGGTCATCCCTCCCGCGGTGCCTTTGTAGCCGTTGGTGTCGGTCGTCCACTCGATGTCCGCGTATCCCAGTGCGTTGACCTCCGCGATCTGGGCCGGGGTGGTGTCCCCGTAGGGGAAGCGGAAGAACGGAAGCGACCGGACGCCGGTGGCCCGGTGGATGGCCTGGTCGGCAAGAGTGATCTCCTGCGCGCGTTCGGGACGGGTGAGTTCACCGAAGGGCGGGTGGCTGTGGGAGTGGTTGCCGATCCCGTGTCCGGCCGTGACGATCGCCCGTGCGGCAGCCGGGTGCCGTTCGGCGAAATGTCCGGTCAGGAAGAACGTGGCCGAAGCCCTCTGCTGCCGCAACACGGTGAGGACGGTATCGAGGCCCTCCTCGTCCCAGGCCGCGTTGAACGTGAGCGCCACTGCCTTCGCGCCGCCGGGAATCTCTCGTACCGCACTGCCGTACAGCCCTTCCACCGGCGCCGGGCCACCCACCTGCCCGGCAGCAGGCGCCCCCATGACGGCGAGGATTGCCGCCGCGGCGGCCACAACGGACACAAGCCTGCGGACAGCCGCCCGCACAGGCGAAGCAAATGGGCTCATGCGCCCAGAACGTAACGACACCCCTCCTCCCTCATCGGCCGCCGCGCGGGGGACGAGGAGTGGCCCCCCTGCCGAGTGACATTTTTCAGCGCAGCCGGCAGGTACCGCGCTCCGCAGAACGCCCCTGTACGGAAAGCTCAGCTCATACCTGGCCGGGAAGGACGGTCCCGGGCGCGAACGGCAATCGGCCAGGCCACGGCGGAGCTTGGGGGCCGACGCGAAAGAGGACGCCAGCTGGACCGCATCCGTGGACTTCACCGTCTGCCGGGCTCACCAGCACGGTACGGGGGCACGAAGAGAAGGGGGCACCGGGACGCGAACAGCCCGGCGACCACCTGCTGGAACGCTCCCCCCTGGCAGATTCCCGGGGGCCCTTCGTGTCACCGGACGGCGTTACGCCAGGTCGGTGGCGGCGACGGCGGCACGAGGCCGGTTGTGGGCCCCTTCCGATCCGCCCCACGCTGTCTACACTTCCACCGTGAACGACACCACACCTGGCATACGGATCAGGCCGGGCAGCCTGGCCGACGCACCAGCCGTACTGGACATGCTCGACTCCGCGGTGGCCTGGATGAACAAGCGCGGCAACACCGAGCAGTGGGGCACGACGCCGTATTCGCAGAAACCCGGCGGAGTGGCGCGGGTCGAGCGGTACATGACCGAGAACGCCCCACACACCGCGGAGTTGGACGGAGCACCTGTCGGAGCCCTGGTGTTGGACTCCGGCCCCAGCCCTCAGGTGCCGATCGCACCGGCCGCGGAACCCGAGCGGTACGTCCGGCTGCTGGTCTCCGACCGACGGCGCGCCGGCTTGGGCATCGGGGCGGCGCTGCTGGCCCATGCTGTCGAGGAGACCCGGCGGGCCGGCGTGGAACTGCTGCGGGTCGACTGCTGGGCGGGCGGCGGGGGCGAACTGGTCGCGTTCTACGAGCGCAACGGTTTTACTCCCACCGATCGTTTCCTGTCCGATGCCTGGCCGGGACAGGTGCTGGCCCGACGGGTCGGCTGACGGCCGTGGGCAGGGCGCCCTGCCTGACACTGGTTCTCAGCAGCCGGCACGAGGTCCGCCATGACGTGCGGGCCGGGTTCCCCACCGACGGCATCGGGGGGCGTACCGCAGCAACACGCTTTCCCACCCGCCCGCGCCGCACGGTCGGTCCGAGGACGGTGCCGCGCGCCGGTGTGATCAGCGGTGGTCTGCGGGATTCGGCTCGCCGAGGCGAACCCGAAGGAAGTCAGGGTGCGCCGTTGCTGCCGGCGAAGAGCGTCTGCGCGAGGTCGCATCCAGCGCCTCACGGTCCTTCTGTCCTTCTGTCCTTCTGTGTCAGGGCGCCCGCGGTGGCTTCGTCGACCACTTCCCTCACCGCCCGTGCCTGCCGGGCCGCTTCGGGCGTGCCGGTCCCGGAACGCCGGGCGGCGCGGTCGAAGGTCTCCGGAGTGGCCGGGGGGTGTTTCGGCGGGCCCGGTCACGTCGAGGCGGGCGCGGGCCTGGACCTGCGACCTGTGACCTGCGACCTGGCCGATGAAGGTGTCGTGATCGCAGCGGAACCTTTCTGACTGCTTACTGGTTGGGGTCGGCGGCGCTGATGTCGGCCAGGGCGGAGTCGGTGTCATGTTCGACGGCCAGGTCGCCCAGGGACACGATGCCCATCGGCAGGGCGTTCTCGACAACGGGCAGACGCCGCACCGCGTGCTCGCGCATCAAGGAGACAGCCCGGTCGAGGCCGTCGTCCGGCGAGACCGTGATCAGCTCGCCGCTGCAGGCATCGGCCGCGCTGTAGTCGGCGATGTTGCCCTCCCGTGCCACGATCCGTACCGCCAGATCCCGATCGGTGACCAGACCCCGCAGTTCGTCGCCCTCAGCGACCAGCACCGCTCCGATGCCCTCGTCGCGCATCACCCGGGCGATCTCCGCGACCGAGGTCTGCGGACTCACCGTTACGGGCGCAGCGGTCATCACTTCACGCACTTTCCTGGCCATCACCGGTCTCCAAGGTTCGGGGCATGTCGATCGCGCCGGTCTGCCGACCGCGCGCCCTGGCTGTACCCGGCATCCCGTTCGCCCCATGCCCTCACGTCCCGCTTTGCGCTCCGATGGCCCCGCGCGGCTCACCTTCTTGCCGGGTTCCGCCTACAGAACGTGGCCGCAGCGGGCGCATTCGCCCTACATGAGGCATCCGGGGCGTGTGCCGAAGCACCCCGCACGAATGGAGAGAGTGACCAGCGACAGCGATGCTGATGCGTACCGATCCGCCTGGACCTGCCCGGCATCGATCCCGAATCGATCGACCTGAACGACCTGAACGCGGAGCAGAACGTCCTCACCGTCAAGGCCGAACCGTTCCGCGCCCGAGGGCAAGGACGCCGACATGCTCGTCGCCGAACGGCCCCACGGCACCTTCAGCCGCCAGATGCTCCTCGGCGAAACCCTCGATGTCGACCGCATCGGGGCCACCTGCGGCGCCGGAGTGCTCCGGAGCGCTCAGCGGGGATCGCCGTAGGAGGCTTCCTCCATCGCCCCGAGGAGCAACTGGAACTCCGCGTCGTCCACGGCGTGGCTGATCCGCCCGATCTGCACCGGGCACCGGCTCACCAGCGACGCGGCGAACTCCAGCACCGCCGCCTGACTCCTGGAGACTCCGCGGGACCACCCCGGGATCTTCAGGAGATGGCCGACACCGTCCCAGTCGACCGTGGGATACCGGCCGGAAAGGTCGATCAGTGGATGATCGACCATGGCCGCGAGTTCCTGGTCGTCGGTCAGGCGTCGCAGCCAGTAACCGTCGCCGTGAGCACCCAGCAACTTCGTCGCCGCCCGCATCGGCTCGTTCACCACCCCCTCCAGCAAGGTCTCGGCAAGCCCTTCACCCGTCGTCTTGTCACTGGCCACAGTCACCGGCATCTCCATCCGTAAAGGGTCGACTTCTGCTCACTGTGCGCCGCCGCGCCCGCCGACTGCCACGAACATGCCGGACGATCCACCCGACCCCACCTCCGTACGCAGAAGAAGAAACGGAGCTGATCCGGGGGAACCAGCGCTGCGCGCCGTTCGACGTGTGCACTTCCCGTGCTGATGCGACCATCCCGCCCGTATCGGCCGGGGCTCACCCATCCGGGCAGGCTTCTCGTTCACATGGCTTACCCGGGTAACCCATGGGCTTGCCCGCCGCGTCCCCGGCCGGGGGCGGTCCCGGCGACCGGTCAGCTGCCCGGCGGACCGATCGCCAGCGCCGGTCACCGCGGCTGGTCAGGTCCTGCTTCTCCATGCGGCCGGGCTGGTAGGCGACCTGCCCCGTGCCGGACAGTCCGGCCGGACCGCCGAGTTGCCGCACGGGCGGCCCCTCGCCGTGATCCGTGATCCGCGATCCGCGTGGGCAGTGCAGCACAGCGCCCGCATGATCTGCACCTGGTGATCTGCCGGCCGGTGACTCATGCGGCTCTCGCGGGGTCGCCGGTGCGGGCTGTCTGCCGTACCTACGACCAGGTCGGCGTCCGCCTCGTCTGTTCGGCGCGGGATGCGGGTGTCGAACTCGTCCACCGCCATGGTCCGATGGCCTCCTTCTGACCCGGCTGCTCGGCCGTAGCCCCTGCCCATGGCACTGAACTACCGCTTCTCGGCGAACGTACAGATCGTCATTGATGGCGACACGAAGCTGGTGGTGGCCACGGCCCGTCCCACGCCCGGCAACCGGGCGGGCGCCTGCGTCCGGAGGGAGTAGGGGCCGGCGGAGCAAGCAGTGCCGGAGCGTGACCGTTCCGGGCGAGGGCGTCGCTGATGAACACATCACGCACTCGGTGATGGCCGGCCTGGAGCAGGGGTGAGCCACCACCGGAGCATCACGGGGAGGGTGGCGGCGGCCTGTCGGCGGGGCGTCACCCCTCCATACGGATTCGGGCTCTGACGTGCTTGCCCGACAGCTCGGGCCACGCCTCGAAGCCGTCGCACACCGCTGCCACGATCTCCAGGCCGTGCCCGCCGACCCGGGCCGGGTCGGCGGGCAGGACGACCGGCAGGACCGGGCTCGTGTCGGACACCGTGATCTCCAGGACGGGCCCGGACAGCTCCACGTCGACGGCACAGGGCCCCGGTGCGTACTTGCGCGCGTTGGTCACCAGCTCACTGACGACCAGCTGAGCGATCTCCGTCAGCCGAGGCGAGACCTCGATCCAGCGGTCCTCCTGCAGCTGGGTCAGGAAACCGGTGACGAACCGCCGGGCGTCTCCGATCACCCCGGGAGTCACGTCATACGCCTCACCGGCCCAGACACACCGGCCCGCGAGCACAGGCCGACCCGGCGCCGTGTTGTCCGCAGCGTTCCGAAAGCCCTGGCGAGCCGCCGAAGCAGCGACACCGGACCCGGCGTCAACCAGATCCTCCACGACCTGGTCGCTGTCAGCCCGCCAGGCCTGCGGACGGTGGAAGTGCTGGTCGCCATTCATACGTAAGCACGTGCCCCGAGCGCCTCTCCTTAATCAAAGTAAGAAAACCATCCTGAGTACCCACCCCACCCTCTTGTAGTCACCCGAAAACAGCTGGGGGGCCGTGCTCCTGGTCCTCACGGAGGGTGGTCACCCCGACGGCGAACTCGCGACGTCGAATGCCTCGCAGAAAGCGGTTGTCCGCGAGGGCGTCGACGGCCCGGGCCAACAGGCCGACAGGGTGTCGGCCTCCTTGTCGCCCAGGATCTTCAGCAGGGGCGCAAAGGTGGGCCGACCCCCGGCGTGGGAGTAGCGGGTCAACGGGTCCACCGATGCGGCAGCCTGTTGGAGCCCGGTGTCCGTACGACGCGCGGACCGGTGCGCGTGACCGCGACCGCGGTCGTACGGGGCGACCTCGGTCATCGGCCTGTCCAGCGGCATGGCGGCCCGGTCCAGCTCAACGAACGGGCTGCTCCTGCTTCGTAGCAGCAGGTCGGGAAGGCCAGAAGGAGCCATGGGATGGCCTTGAAGCCCTGACGCGGGTTACTGCTTGGCCGGCCAGGCCCTCGGTTTCAGCCGGGTGTCCAGGGCCGCCGTATGCGCACCCGGACACGCGCGGGCCCGGCCCGGATCGAATGATCCTGGGCCGGGCCGGATTCATCTGCCGATCAGTTGAGCGCGGCGGCGAACATGCCGGGCTCGTAGGAACCTCCCTGCTGGCGCACGATCACGGCGAGCCGGTTGGCCGCGTTGATCAGGGCGACCAAGGAGACCAGGGCGGCGATCTGGTCGTCGTCGTAGTGCTTGCGTACCTGGGCCCAGGTCTCGTCGGACACGCCGTGGTGGGCGTCGGCGAGCCGGGTGCCCTCTTCGGTGAGCGCCAGCGCGGCCCGTTCGGCCTCGGTGAACACGGTGGACTCGCGCCAGGCGGCGACCAGGTTGAGCCGGACCGCGCTTTCACCGGCGGTTGCGGCCTCCTTCGTGTGCATGTCGATGCACCAACCGCAGCCGTTGATCTGGCTGGCGCGCAGCGACACCAGCTCCTGCGTGGACTTCGGCAGCGGTGACTGGTGGATCACCAGACCGGCGTTGGCGAACCGCTTGGCGAACTTGGCGGCGATCTCGTTGTCGAACAGGTGGAAACGGGGTTCCATGGCTTCCGTCCTCACTCGTGGTGTCGTACTGGACGAACACGAGATGCCGGCGACCGCCTCCTCGTGACGGAGTGGCGGTGTGACGTGCGCCACCGCTCAGGGGTGTCACAAAGCCGCGGGGGCCGGCGTCTTGTGCGCAGGGCACCGTCCAGAGCGAACAGGCAGGAGCAGCCGGTGAAGAACGGGTACAGCGAGCGCACAGAGGACACGCCCGGGCAGCTCGCCGACGGCGGGCGCACGGGCCCCGCCACCGAGACGTTCGTGGCCCATCGCAACCTGCTGTTCACCGTCGCCTACGAGATGCTCGGCTCGGCCGCCGACGCGGAAGACGTCCTGCAGGAGACCTGGTTGCGCTGGGCGGGTGTCGATCTCGGCACGGTGCGGGACCAGCGTGCGTACCTGGTCCGGATCACCACCCGCCAGGCGCTGAGCCGGCTGCGTACGCTCGGCCGTCGCAGGGAGTCCTATGTCGGCACCTGGCTGCCCGAGCCGCTGCTCACCACGCCCGACGTGGCCGAGGACGTCGAGCTGGCCGACAGCGTCTCGATGGCGATGCTGCTGGTGCTGGAGACGCTCACGCCGACCGAGCGGGCGGTGTTCGTGCTGCGCGAGGTGTTCGACCTCGGGTACGACGAGATCGCGGAGGCGGTCGACAAGAGCCCGGCCGCGGTCCGTCAGATCGCGCACCGGGCACGGGCACACGTCGCGGCGCGCCGACCGCGCGGGACCGTTTCCCCGACCGAGACCCGAGACGCGCTCGATGCGTTCCAACGGGCGGCCGAGACGGGCGATCTACAGGGCCTGCTCGACATCCTCGCGCCGGATGTCGTCTTCATGGGTGACGGTGGCGGAATCAAGCAGGCCGTCCCGCGGCCCGTCGTGGGGGCCGACAAGGTGGCCCGCCTGCTGGCCGCCGGGCTGGGCAGGATCGCCGCCACGGGGTCGCTGCGGCCGGCACAGGTCAATGCCTGCCCGGCGCTGATTCTCCGGTTCGACGACGCGATCGACACCGTCGTGGCGGTGCGCTTCGACGACGGCCTCATCACCGGGCTCTACGCCGTGCGCAATCCTGAAAAACTCTCGCACATGCAGCGGGAGACCGCTCTCCGCCGCTGAGCCCGGCCCCCCGGAAACGAACACAACCGGCCTCACCGCCTGCGCGTCGCTGCCGGCGTCGGCACAGTCATCGCCCCGCCGCAAGCTTTCACCCACATCAACAACTCGAACAGGCAAGCGGCTCTCTGCTCACCTCGGCGGTCGGAGGCGATCCTGTCGCCCCTGTCGCCCTGACCGTAGGCGATGACGGCGTCGGCGCCGTTGGACACCTCCATCGCGTTCGGGCCCCCTCGATCTCACACTGCGGTTCGCGCAGCTTCTGTCGTTTGCGGCTGGCGACAGCGTTCTTACCCGCACTCCGTCTTCGGCAGCCGGGCCGCCAGGCCCTGGAGCTGAGGCATGGGCGCCCTCTCCGTCGCGTTCTCCCCGCGCTCAGTCCGTATCCGTGCGACCTCCTCGTCGATGAGCTCATCGAGCAGTTCATCGAGCAGTTCATCGAGCGCCTGAGGGCGGACCGGACGGTGGTGACGGCCGCGCACCGGATGCGGACCGTCCAACGCGCCGATCGCGTCGTCTTTCTGCACCGTGGCCGGACCGTTGAGGAAGGCAGCTATGGCGAACTGCTGCGCCGCGGTGGCCACTACGCCTATTTCTGGAACATTTCCCTGACACCAGCAGCGACTGGATGAGCCGGTACGGCGTTCGACGATCCTTCGCAGCGACAACGCACCCGATGAAAGATCACTCCGGATGCCCCGGTTGCTCCGCCTGCATCTGTCGGCCGCCATGTTGTTGCTCAGGGTCTCCGTCGAGGGGGCCGCGACCGCTCTGGTACCCCCACCGTCGGAATCCGTACCGGAGACGCGGCGAGCGCCGGGTTTCGTGCAGGCCGCGATGACACTTCCGTACGTGCTGAGCGGGCCGTTCACCGGCCACGCACTCGACCGGACGGACCGGCCGCGTCGTCTCGTGGTCGCGTCGGCGTGTGAGTGTGCCGTCGGCGACCGTCCCGTCCTGCTCATGGTGTCGGCGGGGCACTCGCCGCTCGTGCCCGTACTCGTGCCTGTGCCCGTGCCTGTGCCCGTGCCCGTACTCGTGCCGATGGCGGCCATTGCGGTCGGCTGCGTCGAGCCGACCGCCGCGGCCATTGCCCGGCCGGGCCTGGCCGAGGGGCCGCTCTGCGCGGCGGCACTGACGCTCCGTCGGCGCGAGTCGTCGTCGGACCGGCTCGGCCAGGTCAACACCACCGGCGGCGCTGTGGCTGCGCTTCCGGCGACTTCCCCACCGCTGATGACTCCTTCGTCCTGGGCCCTGTCTCATAGATCTTGTCGGGTGGAACCCGTTCTTTCAGCACCGTACGGATGGGAAGGTGTGAAGGCTCGCGTCCGCTCAACGGAAGAGATCTTCGGCATGGCCGTCATCCACCACACCGTCCTCAAGCCGACCAAACTGGAACTGCTCACCTCCTGGCTGCCCTCCCGCCCGTGGTACCGCGGCAACACGGGTGAACCGGTATTGACCAAGGCCGGCGGCTTCCGGCTGGACGACCCGCAAGGCGAGGTCGGGATCGAGTTCATCGTGGTCACCGACACCTCCGGCCCGCACCCGGCCACCTACCTGGTGCCGCTCACCTATCGCGGCGCCCCGCTCGACGGACTGGAGCACGCCCTCGTCGGCACCATGGAGCACGGGGTGCTGGGGCGGCGATGGGCCTACGACGGCTGCCACGACCCGGTGCTGGCCGCCCAGTTGCTGGCTCTGGTCGAGGGCCGGGTCCAGGCCCAGGACCAAGACACCAGTGACGCCCCCGACCGGGAAGTCACCCGTGCCTACACTGGTGAGGGCTTCACCTCCCCGGACTTCACCACCCCTGCCACCGACGACCAAGAAGGCACCGGACTGCCTGCGCCGCACGGCATGACCCTCCGCCTGCACCGGGTCCTGCGCCCCATGCCCGACGGCCCGCCTTCCCTTCCGCAGGGAGCGGCCGGCCACGTCGCCGGCACCTGGCGCATGCCGGACGGCACCCGCGCTCAAGGGCTGTTCGCGGTCTTGCACACCACCCCTCAGGGCTAGGCCCTTTCCCTTCGTTCACGATCGGAACCAGGTGAAGAGCACGGTGGCTGTGACCGTGCCGAGGTGGACATATCCGCGCCTGCGCAGGTCGGCACGGGTGGCGCAGGTGTTGTGCGTCTTGCCGGCGCTCATGCCGGCCGATGTACGGCGCGGACGACCACGTTCCCTGCGTGGGATGCGGATCTTGTCCATGACCGGCTTGAACTGGGTGGATTCCACGGCAAGGTGAAGCTCGCGGGTCGGCCCACCGCAGGGCCGGCCCGGAGCTTCACCTCTCACCTGCCGGACCTGCCGGACCTGCCGGACCGGCCGGACCGGCCGGACCGGCCGCCCGGTGTCGGGCACAGGGCGAAGCGCGGGATGGGGCACTTCGCCGTACTCTTCCCGTCCGGGTGCGGCAGGCGCTGCCGACGGGCGCGTCACGGTTCGGGCAGTCGTGACGTCCTACCGCCAGTGCCGCCTGACCGGGCGCCAATTCCCTGGCGGCAGTCTCCCGGCGCCCCCGCGCACACCGTGCGGTTCTTGAGAAGGTTTGTGAGTGGCCACCTGCGGAAACGGGTCGGCCTCCGGGGCTCTCGTGGAACTCTCGCAGACGGACGTTTATGAGGAGAGGCCGTGACGCCGTGCGCGTAGGCTCACCGCCGTGGCTGATCACATACAGAAGATCGTGACGGGCTTGCCGAAGCTGAAGGATGTCACCGATGTATAGGAGGTGGCCGACAGCCACCTCGCTCAGGGGGGCGCCGCCTTCTCCGCGGACCTCGGCATTGCTCTCGCGAAGAAGTACGGCCCTGGCGCCGAGCAGACATGGCAGTACCGAAGCGTCTTCGATCATCTGCTGAGGCTGCTTGCCACCACGGCCGGCCCGGAAAATATTGTCCAGGCACTCCGGCTGGCCACCTCGCCGGAGGTCAGTAACCGGAAGCTGGACCGCTGCACGGCCTCGTTACTGGCATCCGGTCACGAGTCGAAGGACCTGGCCGCGGCGTTCACCGGGGGTGCTTCGGAGGATCTTCGCGCCTGTCTGGTCCATGAACTGGTACTCAGAGGCGTCGTCGTCACGGAGGTGCCGGGAATCGCGGGGTGGGCGACGTCGCCGCATTGGGAACATCACCCTCTGGGCCGGCTGCCCCTGACGCTGTCCGACGTGGAAGCGCGGCCGGACCTTCCGAGCTACAGCGTGCGCGGGGGCAGTCACTCGATGCCGTACGGTCCGTCGGGCGGCCGCGCCATGGCGGTAGTCGCCGGCGCGCGGGTTCCGTCGGCGGTGGAGACGACCACAGAGGCCCGAGCCACGGACATGGCCAAGGCCGTGGCGAACCGGGCCGAGGAGTCCAACGGCCGTATCGAGGCGCGGGTCTTCGGACTCGCGGAGCCCCTGGACCCCACGTCGATCCCGAACGTCCTCCTGGAGCTGGGGTTGGAGAGCCTGGACGGGGTGGGCAAGAAGACCGCGCTCTCGGTCACGGTCTGTCCGCCGGCTCAGGCATGGCGACTGCTCTTCGCCGCGGCGTCCACGGGAGAGGCGTACAACTCCGGTTCTTACGGTGCCTACGGCCGTCTGGCGGCGCGGCAGTCCCTGGCCGGGCTCTCCGGAGCCCCGGAAGGCGCCTCCGCCAGCGAGGTCGAAGCGCGCGTACGGGACTGCGTCTGGCACGGTTTCGACGCCGGCACGAAGTGGTTCGAGCGCGTGGCCCGGGACATCGGTGTGGTCAGCGTCGCCCCGGGCCGCCGACGTGTGGCCGTGCTGGCCGCGACGGGCACCGACTGACGTGTTCCTGTCCCGTGCGGCCGGCGCCAGCCCGGTGGTCGCTTCCGGTCAGACCACTAGAAGCCATCCCCACCCAGTTCGGTGATGCCTGCGTAGAGCCAGCTCCACACCGTGCCGCTGGGCGCGTTCGGGTCGAGCAGGCCCGGGGCCAGCTCGTCCATCTCCTCCAGGAAAACCCGCGCCACTGCCTCCTGGTCCTCCTCCACCGGGTAGGGGTGCCAGCAGGCGTTGCTGTAGCGGTAGACGGCCTCAAGGATGCGAGTGAAGACATCGAGATCCGGCGCGAGCGGCACCAGCGTCCGGTGCGTCGGGCCGTCCAGTCCGCTCCAGATGTGCACGGATCCGTCGTGGCGGTGCAGATACAGCTCGCCGTAGTCGCAGAGGCCGAAGGCGATCAGGTCCGCGGCGGCCGCACCGTTGGGCAGGCCCTCCTCGGACAGGGCGCCGTCGGCCGGGGCCGCATGGCGTCGGCCGAATGGGTCTGGTACTCGGCCCCGTGGCACACCCACCACGCGGGCAGGCCGATGTCCCGCAAGTGCCTTCTGCTTCCAGGGTGTTCGAGCCCCCCGGGCAGGGCGCTCTCCGGTACGCGAACTACGTGCCGCTCCCCAAAGGCGTCGTCGACCCGGGCCGCGCTGAGCGGACCCGTCGGCCGCCGGTGTGCCGGTTCGGGGCCGGGCGGCGGTTCTTCGGACGACATGGGGGCGATCCCCTTGCCGCGCGGCCAGTCCCGCAGTACCTCCGCGTCCGTCTCCAGCACCGCTAGGCCGTGCGTGTTCTCGACAAGATGGCGGGTCCTGCCTCCCTCGGCGGCGAACGCGACCGCGCCTTCCCAGCTCTCCGGGGCGGTCAGATCCCAGTTGTGCAGCTCGGGCGCATCGAGCGCCTCCGGCGACCGGGGTGCTTCTGTCAGCGTTCCTTCGTCCTGTACCTTCACCCTCCGGCCCGTCTCCGCGTCGAGCCACAGCGGGCCGCGCTGGTCGACCACCTCGACGAGCTCCCGGCCCTCGTACAGGCGGCGACGGACCTGGTAGCAGTCGCCGTTCAGGCTCGGGTGGGCCATGAACCAGTTGGCCGGCCGCCACCACGCCCACACTGTTCGCCACGGCATCCCCGGCTCGGCCGCAGCGATCCGCTCGGCGTACTCCTCGTGGCCGGTCGCCTTCGCCGCGAAGTGCAGCCAGGAGGCGAACTCGGCAGGCGCCACGTCCGCTTCGCCGAAGATCGCTTCGGCCTGGAGGAAGACCTCGCGCCCCACGTCCGTGCCATTCGCAGCGGCGATGCGGTCGCGCACCGCCGCGCGGTCAGCGGCCAACAACCGTGCGGGGTCGGCCAGTATGCCGTCCAGCTCCTCACCCGTGCGGCCATCCTGTCACCCACCGCCGACAATCCTCCGCCGGGATCGGAGGCTTGTCGGTGGTGCACGACGCCGTGGCCGTGTGCGGCCCGGGGCAGTGCTACGTACAGGTCGCTCTGGTGGCTCGCCGCTGTCGGCCCGCCCCTGTGCCGCCTTTGTCCTCGGTACCCCACCTCGGAGTCACTCTCTTTGTCGCAGCGCGGCTCGATCCGGCCGGGCTACCTGAGAACCGGCCACCGGGCCGGCCACGGCCCACCGTTCACCGGCTGGGCCCTGAGAACGTCCTCCAGGGCGGTGAAGTCCGTGTCATCCACGCGCCCTCTTCCCGGCGGAGCGGGGCCGTGACGGAGCCGCACGTGTCACAGGTGGTGGTAACGGGCGGCACTGGCCGCTCATCGCCTCTCATTACCTCCGGGGTAATCGCCTCCTCTCCCCTCCCCCGGCAGAATCAAGCACATCGGCGGGAACCCCCGCCGGGATCCGGCCGCAGCCTCGAGGAGAGCGCCATGACCGCCAAGCCGCCCGCCAACAACCCGGGTTCAGCCACCACCGGGAGCCCCGTCACCGAGGCCACCCGGGCCACCGTGCAGGAGTTCATTGCCGCCCGGGTGGCCGGGGACACCGGGCGGCTCGCCGCGCTCTTCGCCGACAAAGTCGACTGGCTGCTCGCCGAGAACCCCGCCGTCCCGTGGATCCGACCGCGGTCCACCGCCGCCGACTGCGCCGCCCAGTTCACGGAGTTGATGGAGCACACCGTGCCCGAGGACGCGGGTGTCTCCCTCGACACCTTCCTCGTCGACGGCACCGACGCCGTCCTGATGGGGCACGTGTCGGGGACCGTACGCGCGACGGGAAAGTCCTTCGAAGGCCCGTTCGCGTTGCACCTCACCGTCCAGGACGGCCGGATCACCCGGCACCACCTCTACGAGAACAGCCTGTCGATCGCCGAGGCCTGCACTCCGTAAGGCCGCCGACTCCGTGGGCGGGGATCGCGATGAGATGAGGTGGACTCCTGGGAAGTCGTGCCATTTTCGCGGGCTCCGGCCGCGTGCCGATGTGTCCGGGCAACAGTGGAGACGACGGAAACCACCTCGCTCAGGTCCTCGTCGGCATCCTCCTGGACCAGCAAGGCGGTGAACACCCGCTCCCGCGGTGCCGTCGAACACCCGGTTCCGCAGCCGGCTGCAGGTGCCCTTCCACGAAGCGGACTCCGCAGGCAGACCCCCTCCACGGAGGACCCGCCCGGTATTTCCAGGCGATCGCGTCGGTGATCTGACGGTGGTGAGACCACCGTCCGCCCCTTCAAGGGGTCCGACCCGGCAGGAGCGGCCCGAGTCCGGCCCACTGGACGCTGGTCGGCATGCCCGGAACAACGGCGGGCCGCCTCAGCCGCAACGCCTCAGAACCCCGCCGTCGACTTGTCGAGCACTCCTCCCACTGCGCCGTAAAGGCCGCACCGGGCGGAGTGCCCTGCCCTGCGGCGAAGGAGCGAACCCCACGGTGAAGGAGAGCGCGAAGAGCCCGCCCAGGACCACTGCTACCACCAGGTCGCAGACGAAGGAGACGAAGGAGATGAAGCACACGACGCCGGCCCAGACCAGAATCGGCAGGCGAGAGCCACACCGCGTCATCGGCCGGCTCGGCCGGCTCAGCCGGCTCCTCGCGCCGCAGCCGGACGCCCCCTCGCGAAGAGCATCGCGCTCGTCGTGAACGGCACCCTGGTCCCCACTCTCCGCCTCCCCGTTTCACCACCGCCCTCTCCGGCAACCCATGAACAACGATCAGCCGGGTGAGACCCGGAAACCGATGAGGAAAGGCACGCCATGGGAAACGATGAGGCAGGCACCCCCGACAGCGGCAGTGACATGAGGGCGATGACGTACTCGGCCTTCGGCGGTCCGGAAGTCCTCGCAGAGACACGGCAGCCGCGCCCCAAGGTCGGACCCGGCGAGATCCTCGTGCGCGTGCGGTGTGCGGCGGTCAACCCGGTCGACTGGAAGATCATGGCAGGGGGCCTGAAGGACCTGATGGACACGGTCTTCCCCGTGATCCCCGGCTGGGACGTCGCCGGGGTCGTCGAGCAAGTGGGTATCGACGTGCCCGAGTTCGCGGCGGGCGACGAGGTTTTCGCTTACGCGCGCAAGGACTACGTGCACGGCGGCACCTTCGCCGAGTTCGTCACCGTCCCCGTGCGGGCCCTCGCCCGCCGGCCCGCGTCACTGACCTGGGACCAGGCCGCGGGCCTGCCGCTGGCCGGTCTCACGGCGTACCAGGTGCTGACACGCCTGGGCACCGGTCCGGGTGACACCGTACTCATCCATGGCGCCGCCGGCGGAGTGGGATCCCTCGGGGTGCAGATCGCACGTGCCCTCGGCGCCCGGGTCATCGGTACCGCCTCCCCCGCCAATCACGACCGGCTCCGCGAGCTCGGCGCGGAGCCCGCGGCGTACGGCGAGGGAGTCGTCGAGCGCGTCCGGGCACTCGCGCCGGACGGGGTCGATGTCGTCGCGGACTTCGTCGGCGGGGTCCTGGACACGACGCTGGCCGTCCTGCGCGAAGGCGGCCGGCACGCGTCGATCGCGGACAACTCCGTCATCGACGCCGGCGGGCAGTGGATGTGGGTACGGCCGAATGGCGCCGACCTGGCCGAGCTGGGATCCCTCGCCGACGCGGGGAAGCTGACAGTGCCGGTGGCGCGGACCTTCCCCCTGGAGGAGCTGGCGGACGCTTTTGCGTTGAGCCAGTCCGGACATGTTCACGGGAAGGTCGTCGTGACCGTCTGACCCCGCGCCACTCGCAGCCCTCGCCGGCCCGGTACGACCGGCCCGGCGAGGGCTGCGGCCGCGAGTGCGGGTGCGAGTGGCGCGGGCGAGTCGGGATACGGGTGCGGTTCAGCACGCGGAAGCGCCCCCCGTACCGACAGGGGCTCGCGGCTGCTCCAGGAAGCGGTGGACCGCCCGCAGTCGTTCGGAGGTGCCGGACATCGGGGCGCCGGGTGCGGGCGTGTGCGCCGAGGGAGCAGGCGCGAGGCCGGATCGAAGCGGATCTGACGGGTGTCGCGGAAACGAGGTCGTGGTCCGTGCACCATCCTCGCGCGGTACAGCTGGTCGACGACTTGGTCCTCCCTTCTGATACACCGCACACCAGCAAGTTTTCCACGGAAGGTGTGCCAGACCAGAGCCCCGAGAAGGCTCTGGCACACCTTCCGTGGTGATGGCCGGAATCGTGCTCCTCCGGTGACGGCCTACCGGGTACCGGGCGTCGCCCGGGTCGGGCACCTTCAGAAGATCCGGGCCCGGGGCGTCCCGGTCCTGCCGCACATAGGCCGGGCCCAGAACCACGACTCGTGGACCAGGCGACGTGCCGGGAAAACCGTGTCGCCGGCACGGGGAGCCGGGATCAGTCGGCGAGCCGGCCGGTCTCGCAGACCTGGCGGGCGACCTCGCGCAGCTTGGTGTTCGTTTCCTGGGAGTACTTGCGCAGGACGTCGAAAGCCTGCTCCTCCTCCAGGCCGTGGCGCCCCATGAGGATGCCCATGGCTTCACCGATGAGGTGCCGGGTGGTAAGCGCCTCGCGCATCTGGGCTTCGGCCCGGGCGCTGGAGAAGGCGACCGCAGCGTGGGAGGCCAGCAGCCATCCGGCTGCCTCGCTGGCCTCGGTGAAGGCGCCGGGCCTGCGGGAGTAGAGGTCCAGTGCGCCCAGCTCCTCCTCATCGGTGTAGAGCAGGAAACCCATCATGCTGCCCAGTCCCAGCCCACGGGCCCGGGGCACATAGTCGGGCCAGCGGTCGGCTTGCTGGGTGAAGTCGTGAACGCGCATGACCCGCTCGTGCCCGGCGCGGCGGGCCACGTCGAAGCACGGGCCCTGCCTCAGACGCTCCTGCAGCCGGTCGCTGTCGATGACCAGCTGCTCGGTCGGTGCCAGGGACTGCACCCGGTCGCCGTGGACCAGGAGGATGCCGGCCGCCTCGCAGCCCTCCACCAGCTCCACCGCGCCGCTGGTGATCCGCTCCAACGTGGCATCCACGCTTTCCTGCGCCAGCAGATCCCGGGCCAAAGAGGCCATCTGCTGAGCGAACGCCTGCCAGTCCATCCCGTCCTCCTCCACGCCACGCCCCACCGCTCATCAGCAGAACACGCCCACCCCCGATCACACCGGTAGACGTGCACTCCGCGGGAAACACCCACTCCCCCAGGGGCGACCGCCGCCAGCTGGGACGCGGCGACCGGCAACCGCGCAACCGCGCAACCGACAGTCGTGTGGTCCGTGGCCGAGTACGGAGAAGGCCGATGCCCGGCGGCGGGGTGGGGCGGGTCCGGCGCCCGGCGCACATGTCAGCACGCCGCAAACGCCGCCACTCGAACGGAGGACAGAACGGCGAACTTCAAAATCGCCGACGGGGGAACACAGCAGCACATGATCGAGCCCTACGCCCTGCCCGTCGATGCCCGCGAATTTTACTGCCTGCCGCCGACAGCCCGAGCCCAACGGTGTGTCCTGTGCGGCGAAATCCGCCTCCATGAACCCGAAGCCGACTCCGACGCGTGGAAGGACCACTCCACTCACTGCCCGGACGCCCCCACCCCTGTCATCACGGACAGCGAAATCCGGATCGGCCGGCACCTTCCCAGGTGATGATCCGGGCGTGCTTCCTGGTGAATGGTGAAGAGTGAAGCGGGGCCGGTGTCCTGGGTCCAGGACACCGGTTCGGCAGGAGGCGGTGTCGGCAGAGTTCGCCCAGGGCTCGGATGCCGGGGTCGGGCGGGTGCAACGGCGCTCCGCTGTCAGCGCCGGGCGAGGCCGGCCAGCACTGCGGCGAAGTTCAGGACGGCGGCAAGGACAGCGAGGGTCAGCAGCAGGAGCTGCAGGTACTTCAGGGCGATCGTCAGCCTGTCCGTTTCGTTCATCGGGGTTTCGGGATGGTGGGGGTGTCCGGGCCGGCTGTCGACGGACTCGACGGGGCTCGTAGCGTCATCTTGGTTCATTGTCCGACAACGTGCCGGCAGCGGCAGAGGAATGGCGGCACGAGGGCACTGTCACGAAATCGGTACGAGGGACAGTGGGGCGTGATTACGCACCCGCGACTACGCACCGCAGTACGTTGTGTTGCCAGAAAGAGGGCTCTCGCGTGCGGCGTTCGGTTTCTGTGCGATCTCTGGCGACAGGGCAGTCGCTGAGCGAGACGTACGGCCCGTGGGCAGGGGCGCAACAGCGATCGGCCGCAGCCCGCCACCGCGACGCGCCCAGCGAACACCGCTGTGCTCCTCCGTCCCAGTGCCGGGGAAACGTGCCGGTCCCCGCAGGCGGACACGGAACATCGGCGCACGTGATCTTCCTGCGCTCCACGCGCCGGGAAGCACCCCGTACGCCTCGGCGCCCGCGGAGCCGATGAATCACCAGGCCGAATCACCCGTCATGCCTTCCGGGGACCGGCCGTGCCCCCGCTCGGCGAAGGCCGGTGCACCCCCGTGCGGTACTCAGCCTCGCTCCCCGGTGACGTGCTGCCCCAGCCGGAAAGCATCGGGACCGGGTTCGCCGCCGTGCCCAGCAGCCCGGGCGTGCCGCCACAGCCGCGTCGCTCCGCCCTTTCCTGTCGGCTCCCCGGCGGCTGGTCCCACCCGGCCGACGGTCAACCGCAGGCGGGAACCCGGGACCGGCCTGCGCCCTGGCCGGGCCCCCTATCCGACCGGGCCGTCTGCGGGCCACGTCGGTTACGACGTTCCCTCATGCCGGAGGAGTGGTGCGGATCAGGTGGTGGTCGGCCGCCGCAGGTTGCGCTCGACAACCGAACCGACGGCGGTCATGCAGGAGGAGCAGTAACGCTCCTCGGCTGCCTCACCCTTGGGCGGGACAGGTGAGGCGGGCGGCGCCAGGGGGCGCCCGCACAGGGCGCTGGCTCTCGTCTCTTTGCTGATCACATGCCACACCAGCCCGTCCTGGCCCGGTATCGGCTCCGCGTGCATCTCATACATTGGTCGCCCTCCAGCGATCGCAACCAGCCGGGGGCCCACTCACCCCCGTTTCCGATAAGAAGCCACCAAGCCGGGACAGGCGAGTCGGCATAGGCCAGCAGGAGGAGAACAGAGCGTCACGGGCTCGCCGGACGCCCCGCTCGCCCATGCGCTGCCGGCAGTCCGCTCCTGGGCTCAGGTTCGCGGAGCGCGGTCGGACGGCGCCGTACTGGCGAGAACAGCTCTCCCGCCGTCGGCGGCAGGAGCGCACGTCGAACTGGCTGATCGATCTGCACACATCGGTCACAGCACGCGTGGCTCTGCCCACCGGTTGCGGTTCTGGCCCGGCTTCTGTGGGACGGGCTGCTGCGAAAACCCCGGGACGACGGCGGGCCCGACGACATTTGGCAGGTCAGCCGTGCTGAACACGGGCCAGGTGGAGGCGGTGCGGACCAAGGACCACCCGGGCGGCATCGGCGCAGCCGTGAGCAGGGCGGTGACCGCGTATCCCGTACCCCGCCGGGAGCCGTGAGGATCCACCCGTTGGTCATCGGCGTGTCCAGGATCGTGATCCCGCGCAGTACGTCGGGCGGTGCGGGGCGACCGTCGCTGGTGCCGGGGGCCGAGTGCCGAGACGGGCAAGGGCAAGCGCAAGGGAAAAGGCAGGGTTTCGGCCATGTCTCCGTGGTTCGGGCCTCTCCTCCGGCCCTCCGTGAGCAAGGCCGAGGTGACCGTCGTGCGGCGCCGTTCCAACAGCCCGCCCGGTCCCGCCGCGAACTTTTCGGCCGCCCGGCCAACTGCCATGCATGACTCCTCCTTCGCGGGGCACCAGCACCTTGGTCCCCCCGACCGGACGACACCCCCCGTCGTCCGGGCCCGAGATGGCCCCGCGAGCCCACCCCCAGGCCGCGGGGCCACTCTTCTTCCCCGGTCCGACGGCTTCACCGGCTTCCAGGTCCCGCTCCGACTCCGATCCGCTCCTTCCTGCTGTACGTTCCGGGCGCCGCGGAGCGCTGGCGGTTCGGCCGGCGCGTTCGCCGGCCGGCCGAACAGGACAAGATCCCCGTGCAGGAAGCCGGCGTCGTCGCGGCTGCGCGCCCCGGCCCCCGCTCTTGGGGAAGGTCCGGCGGCCGGCCGGGGCGGCGGGTTCGGCGGCCGATATGGCTCGTCCTGTCTCAGGAACTTGAAGCCGCCTGCCATACCTAGGATGATCAGCCATTCCAGCGTCCTTGGTGGGCAAGGGAGTTCGGACATCACCCCATCAGTGTGCCGATTTCCGGATTGCTCTCCGCCGGGGCCCGGCGGGACGCACAGGCACTTTCTCCGGCTCGCCCCGCACTGCTGTCCTGCTTCACCTCATCCCCCCATCCATGAGGAACTGATGACACAACACATACCGGAGGCGGTGATCTGGTGCCTCGCGGCCATGGTGCTCGTCGGCCTGGTCCTGTGGGTACGCCAACGCCGGCTCACCGCCTCTCTGCGCCGGCGCCTGACGGCGCTGGAAGCCGGCCTGCGCGCTCGTGACGAGGAGGCCCGGCACCTGGTCGAGGTCCGTCTTCCCGTGTTGGCCGAGGCTCCCCACCAGCCCGTACCCGTGCCCGGCCTGCTCGACCCGCAGCTGGGCCCGACGGCGTACGGGCAGAGTCTGCGGCAGATCGAGGACCTGTTCACCAGAGTGGCCGACGCGGCACGGTCACGAGCCGACCAGTCGGCGAGAGCGACGCTCAAGGCGGCGATGCGCGCACTCCAAGCCCTGGCGAACGAACAGCAGTTGTCGATCTCGGACATGCAGGACCGGCACGACAGTCCGGAGGTGCTCCAGGACCTGCTGGAGATCGACCACGCGAATGCGCAGTTCGGCCGGAGGGCGCAGGCCATCGCCGTACTCTGCGGATCGTGGCCGGGCCGGCAGCGGGCCGCCTCACCGCTGATCGACGTCGTACGCGGCGCGACGTCCCGGATCCGGGACTACCGGCGCGTCGAGATCCATTCGCGGGTCGACCTGGAAGTGGTGAGCCGGGCGGTGGAGCCCGTGGTGCTCGCGGTCGCCGAGCTGCTGGACAACGCGGCACGGCACTCGCAGCCCAACACCAAGGTCGAGGTCAGCATCCAGCCCGCGCACAACGGCATCTGTGTGGTCATCGACGACGCCGGCGTCGGCATGGACGCACGCGAGACCGAGGAGGCGGGCCGACGCCTGTCGGGCCGGGAGGACATCGACATCAACCGGCTCGGTGACCCGCCGCAGTTCGGTTTCGCCGCCATCGGTGTGCTGGCCGCCCGGTACGGGTTCACCGTCTCGGTCGACACCCGGTCCCCCTACGGGGGCGTGCGCGCCGTGGTGTTCCTCCCCCACGCACTCCTCAATCGCGCAGGCACCGTCAAGGCGGCGGCCGTACAGGAGGCAGAGCCGGTCCCCGTGCCGCCGTCCGCTCCGATCACCCCGGCCGCGGCCTCCAGATCGGGCTCCGGATCCAGGTCCGGGTCCGCGTCCGACGCCCCGCAGGCCCTGCCGGGTGGTGCGGAGCCCGCGCCCGTGGCTCCGGTGCCCACGGGGCAGGCGCTGCCCGCCGCAGCCGCCGCTGTCCCCCGGGCGTCCACGGCAGGCGGCCTCCCCAAGCGCCGTCGCCGGTCCGTCCAGGACCAGGCAGCGGGGCAGCAGGTGTCCGCCACACCGTCCGGCGACGGTCACACCCCGGTTCGCCCGGCCGCCGAGACCGCTTTCCGCATGGGTGCGTTCGCGCGCGGCACCCGCTTCGGGCGCGCCGCTTCTCAAGACGACGAAGGGAACTCGCAGGAATGAACGACCACATGGCCAACGAACTGGGCTGGATGCTCGACGAGGTCCTCAAGGTCCCGGAAGCCCGCCATGCGATCCTGCTGTCCGCGGACGGCATGCTCCGGGCGCACTCCCGGGGCATCGGGCGCGACGAGGCGGAGCGGCAGGCCGCCGCGCTGTCCGGTCTCCAGTCGATCAGCCGCAGCACCGCCGAGTTCTGCGCCGAGGAGTCCTCCCCCTGGCAGCAGACACTGGTCGAATTCGCCGACGGGTACGTCTTCCTGGTCGCCGCCGGCGCCGGGGCCTACCTGGCGGTCTCCGCCACCCAGAACGTGGACATGGAGGCGGTCACCTACGGCATGCACAAGCTCGTCGACCGACTGGGCAAGGAACTGACCAGTCCGCCCCGGCGGGACTCCGTGCCTGCCCGGCCGGGCACCAGCCGTCCGGCATGAGCCCACCGCACAGGCGCGAACGGGGCCTGGTGCGCCCCTATGTCGTGACGGACGGCCGTGCCCACCCGACCCGCAATACGCTCGACCTGGTGACGCTCGTGGTGGCCGTGGGCGACCGGCCGCTCAGCGGCCCGAGTCCGGAGAAGCGCCGCGTCCTGGAGCTCTGCCGAGGAGGAGCGCTGTCGGTCGCCGAAGTGGCAGGGCACCTGACGCTGGCGATCAGCGTCACCAAGGTCCTGCTCAGCGATCTGATCGACAGCGGCCACATCACCACCCGGCCCCCCATCCCCAGGGCCCAGCTCCCCGACGACCAGCTTCTCCAGGAGGTGCTTGATGGACTCCGCGCCCGGCTCTGACCAGGTCTACGTCCGGGACACGGTCAGAACCGCGGTCAAAATCCTGGTCGTGGGCCACTTCGCGGTCGGCAAGACCACGTTCGTCGGCACCCTGTCCGAGATCCGGCCGCTGCGTACCGAAGAGACCATGACACAGGCCGGCGAACTGATCGACGACCTGGCCGGGAGCCCGGACAAGACCACCACCACCGTGGCCATGGACTTCGGCCGCCTCACGCTCAGCGAGCGACTGGTGCTGTATTTGTTCGGCGCTCCCGGGCAGAAACGCTTCACCAAGCTCTGGGAAGACATGCTGAACGGGGCGCTGGGAGCGCTGGTACTGGCGGACACCCGGCGGCTCGACCAGTCCTTCGACATCATGGGCCTGCTGGAGGAGCACGGCATGCCGTACGCGGTCGCCGTCAACCAGTTCGACGACGCACCGGTCTTTCCCGAAGCGGAAATACGCGAAGCACTCGACCTCCTCCCGGAAACCCCCCTCGTCCTCTGCGACGCGCGCGACACCGCGTCCTCCACCGAGGCGCTGATCTCCCTGGTCACGTACCTCCAGACCCGCACCTTCCAGGAGCTTCGATGACCACCCCCCAGCCCGGCCCGGACGCGGTACCGCCACCCGGGTGTCCGGCACACGCCGGGCCCAGGGAAGGCGCGGCCGGTCCGGCCTCCCCGGCCGCCCTCCGTACGGCTGAGTCCCTGTACGGGCCGGAGTTCGCCGCCGATCCGGCCGCGGTCTACGCACGGCTGCGCACGTATGGCTCCATCGCGCCGGTGGAGATAGCCCCCGGCGTCCACGCGTCCCTCGTCACCGGTTACGAGACCGCTCTCGAGGTGCTGCGCAGCCCGGAGCGGTTCTCCAAGGACCCGCGCCGGTGGCGGGGCCTCGTGGACGGGACGGTCCCCGCGGACAGCCCCGTCGTTCCGATGATGATGTACCGGCCGAACGCCCTGTGGACCGACGGTGACGAGCACGCGCGGCTGCGCGGTGCGATCACCGACAGTCTGAGCCGCGTGGACCCGAACGCGCTGCGCGGTTACGTCGAGCACAGCGCCGACACCCTCATCGACCGGTTCGGCCCCGAGGGGCGGGCCGATCTCCTCGGCGAGTACGGAGCGATCCTGCCGCTGCTCGTCTTCAACCAGCTCTTCGGCTGCCCGCCGGAGACCGGGGACAAGCTGGTCGAGGGCATGTCGGGAATCTTCGACGCCAACGCCGACTCCGAGAAGGCGAACGCGGTCCTCGCCGAAGGCGTGGCCGAGCTGGTGGCTCTCAAGCGGGAGCGGCCCGGAGCGGATGTGACGTCCTGGCTGATGGCCCATCCCGCGCGGCTCACCGACGAGGAGATGATGCACCAGCTCGTGGTGCTCATGGGCGCGGGCACCGAGCCCCAGCAGAACCTCATCTGCAACGGTCTGCGGCTGCTGCTGTCCGACGACCGGTTCGGCGGCGACCTCGCGGGGGGCAGCATGCCCGTCGAGGACGCGCTCGACGAGGTGCTGTGGACGGATCCGCCGATGGCGAACTACGCCATCCACTACCCGCTCCACGACCTGGAGCTCGACGGAACCCTGCTGCGCGAGGGCGAGCCCGTCCTGGTCAGCCTGGCCGCCGCGAACACCGACCCCGCCCTGGCGGGCGACCGGCGCGGCGGCAACCGCGCGCATCTGGCGTGGAGCGCCGGCGCGCACACCTGCCCGGCGAAGTCCCCCGCCCGGCTGATCGCAGCCGTTGCCGTGGAGAAACTCCTCGACCGGCTCCCGGATACCGAACTGGCGGTCGGGGTAAGCCGGTTGGAGTGGCGGCAGGGGCCCTTCCACCGGGCCCTGGCCGCCCTGCCTGTGCGCTTTCCCCCCATCACCGTGCCGGTCGCTACGGACAAGCCCTCTGGAGCCAGTACATGGAACACGAACCCCGCCCCCTCGTCATCGACGTCTCCGGCGCAGACATCCACGGAGAGGGAGCCCGCGTACGGGAACGGGGGCCGGCAGCGCTGGTGGAGCTCCCTGGCCAGGTGGTGGCGTGGGCGGTAAGTGACCACGCGCTCCTCAAGGAGCTGCTGACCGACGCTCGTGTGTCCAAGGACCCCCGCCGGCACTGGCCCGCGTGGATCAACGGGGAGATCACCCCGGAGTGGCCGTTGTTCACATGGGTCGCCGTGACGAACATGTTCACCGCTTACGGAAGCGACCACAGGCGCCTGCGCAAGCTCGTCTCCACGGCGTTCACCGCGCGCGCCACGGAGACCCTGCGCCCGCGCATCGAGCAGATGACCGCCGCTCTGCTCGACGGTCTCGCCGCCGTCCCCCAGGGGCAGGCGGTGGATCTGCGCGAGGAGTACTGCTATCCGATCCCCATCCAGGTCATCTGCGAACTGTTCGGGGTGAACGACGAAGACACGCGCAAGGAACTGCGCCGTCTGGTGGACAGCATCTTCAACACCGCCGCCGCCCCCGAGGAGGTCGCGGCCACCTTCCAGGGCATGCACACCGTGCTGTCCGACCTCGTCGCACTCAAGCGGCGGGAGCCGGGTGACGACATGACCAGCGTTCTGATCGCGGCCCGGGAGGAGGACGGCACGCGGCTCACGGAAGCCGAGCTGGTCGACACCCTGCTCCTGGTGATCAGCGCCGGCCACGAGACCACGGTCAATCTGCTGGACAACGCGATCCACGCCCTGCTGACCCACCCGGACCAGCTCGAACTGGTCCGGACGGGCAGGGCCTCCTGGAACGACGTGATCGAGGAAACCCTGCGCGTCCAGGCTCCGGTGGCGAATCTTCCCCTGCGTTACGCCGTGGAGGACATCGAGACCATGGGGGTGACGATCAAGAAGGGCGACGCGATCCTCGCCGCCTATGCCGCTGCCGGACGCAGTCCCGCGCTCCACGGCGAGGACGCGGACCGCTTCGACGTCACCCGGGTGAACAAGGAACACCTCGCGTTCGGACACGGCGTCCACTTCTGCCTCGGAGCACCGTTGGCCCGGATGGAGGCCGCGATCGCCCTGCCCGCCCTCTTCGAGCGCTTCCCGGGCCTGAGGCCGGCCGTCCCGGCGTCCGGTCTGGTGCCCGTGGAATCGTTCATCTCCAACGGCCACCGCAGCCTGCCCGCCCACCTGTCCAGCGGGACACACGGGACGCACGGGACACAGCCGACGGGCTGACCTCTCCGCCGGTGGCACGGACAGTGGAGGAGGGCCGCTTCGTACGGCAGCCCTCCTCCCGCCGAGGGCCGGCGGCCCCAGTCGTACCGAGTCGTGCTCAGTCGTGCGGGGCGACCGCGACGGCTGCACAGGCGGGCGGGTCCACTGTGCTCGACGTCCACGACGACGGGGGCGCTTGCTGCGGAGATGCCGGGGCCGGGTGCCGAACCGGGCCTACGGGCGCGTGAAACTCATCGTCAAGGTTGCGGTACGCGCGCAAGCGCGGCAGCCGCCGAGCTGGGAAGCAGTCTGCGCGGGGGCAGGCAAGGAACGCCCATGGCGCTGCTCGTTGCGACTCCGATGGCGATTCCCGTGACGACAGGCACGAGCGGCATCAGCGGTACGGGCGTCCCTGACACCGGGAGCACGGCTTCGGTCTCCCGGTGAGCAGGGCGTCCCGGCCCTCGCAGACCGGACCTCACCGGGAGCCAGCGGGAGGCACAGCGCGGCGGGCACCGGAAGGAACTCCGGTGCCCGCCGCGGATTCGGTTCGGTGTGTGGTCAGGCGCGGTGGCGCTTGCCCGCGACCGCTCGGTAGATCACGAGCAGGATGAGCGAGCCGATGATCGCCGACAGCCAGGAGGAGATCTCGAAGAAACCGTCCATCGGGTCGACGTCGAAGAGCGCCTGGGCGAGGAAGCCGCCCAGCAGTGCGCCCAGGACACCGAGGATCATGGTGATGAGGATGCCGCCCGGGTCACGGCCGGGCAGCAGGAACTTGGCGATCGCACCGGCCAGCAGACCCAGGATGATCCACGAAATGATTCCCATGCGTACGCACTCCAAAAATCAGGGCCACGGCCTCGGTTGTGGCCGCAGCATCAGGCTGTGAATCGCCGTTTGCCCCCGTCCGAGGGTGGCAAACAACCGCTCGGACGCGCCGGTTCCGGCGGAGGTCGTCCGCGGCGCCCCGGTGGTCCCCTCGGGTACCGGACGCGGCACAGCCGCATAACAGTGCTGATGCGGGGCAGCGGATGGTCAGAACCGCAACGTAAGGAGAGCGTGATGAGTGCTGCTGACAAGACCGAGAACACCGCCGACAAGCTCAAGGGCAAGGCCAAGGAAACCGCGGGCAAGGCCACCGGCGATGAGCGTCTCCAGGGCGAGGGCAAGGCAGACCAGGCCAAGAGCGATGTGAAGCAGGCCGGCGAGCACGTCAAGGACGCCTTCAAGCGCTGAGCGCCCTCCTGGACCGTTGCCTTTGCAGGGGTGTGGGCCGCAACCGGTGGTTGCGGCCCACACCCCTGTCCGAGATCCAGCCCGATGTCCTCTTCGAGGGTGATGGTCCGGGGAGGCGGCTTCAGCGGCAGTGGGAGGCGGGCCCCTGGGCGCAGCTGTCCACCGGGCAGCGGGAGCGGCTGTCCGCGCTGGGCGGGAAGCCCACTGGGGCGCCTCCTCGCAGAGCTGGGCGCGGAAGGGGCGGGACGCCGCCTGCGGCCGGTCCTGGAACCAACCGGTCGGGCGAATCAGGCGAAGCACGGAGAGGTCCCGGCGTCTCCTGGGGTCTCGCGCTGTCAGCGTTTCGGTGGGGGAAGGCCGACCAGGCCGGTGTCGAACCCCGTCGCGGCCGGGGGCAGGTGAGCGATACGCGCATCCCGCCGACGCCGGGACGGCACGGGGAGAACCTGGCCGGCACCTTGGTCAGGTGGGGTGCCGGCCAGGGACTTCGAGGGATCAGGCGGCCGCGCTGCCGCCCCGCGTGATGCGGGTGATCGCTTGCAGGGTGAGGGCCCGTTCGTGGGGTTGGGTCTCCAGGGCGCGGTGGGTGGACAGGCCCTCGATGAGCGCGTCGAGCTGGCGGGCCGTCACCGGGTCGAAGTGCCGCTGCAGGGCACGGCGGCTGCGGCTCATCCGTTCCCGGGTCAGCTCGCGGTAGGCGGGTCTGCGGGCGGCGAGGGCGTACAGCTCGTGGGTGAGCACCAGTTCGCGCTGGTTGCCGCTGGACAGATGGTGGACCAGGTCGGCGATCGCCTCACGGGCCTCGTCGGGTGTCGCGGCGGCTCCGAGTCGCTCCTCGAAGACGGCGACGGTGCTGCTGGAGAAGCGGGTGAACGCCTCGCGCAGCAGCTCGTCCATGCCGCCGAAGTGATACGTCATCGATCCGAGCGGCACTCCGGCGCGAGCGGCGATCTTGCGGTGCGAGGTGCCGGCGACCCCTTCTTCGGCGATCAGGTCGAGCGCGGCGGTGATGATCCGCTCCCGCCGCTCGGGGTCGTTCCGTCCGGTCGCCACGGTGTGCTCCTCCACTGAACCTGTACTGGATCGACCTGTACTAGATCGAACGGACCACTCGGGCCGGATTGCCCACAGCGACCACATTGGCGGGTACGTCCTTGGTGACGACGGCTCCGGCGCCGATGACGCTGTTGTCCCCGACGGTCACCCCGGCCAGGACGATCGCCCCGCCGCCGAGCCAGACGTTGTCGCCGACAACAATCGGCTCGGCCGCCTCCAGTTTGTCCCGGCGCGGTTCCGGATCCACGGGGTGGGTGGGGGTGAGCAGCTGCACGTTCGGGCCGATCTGGCAGTCGCGGCCGATGGTGATGGGGGCCACGTCCAGAGCGGTGAGGCAGTAGTTGATGAACGTGTCCTCGCCGACCGTGATGTACGTGCCGTAGTCGACGAAGAGCGGCGGCCGGATGTGGGCGCCGGCGCCGAGACCGCCGAGGAGCTCGGTGAGGACGGGCTGGGCGGCGTCGACGTCCTCGGCGTACGCCGCCTGGTACCGGGCGGTCAGGCGCACGGCGCGCTGCTGGGCCTTGGCGATGTCGGGGTCGTCGGCGATGTAGAGGTCTCCGGCGAGCATCCGTTCACGGTTGGTACGCGGGTCTCCCGCGAAGTGGTCCGTCATGCGTACGATCGTACGCTCTTGGTTCCCCCCGCCTGTCGAAACCCCGCCGCCAGGGATTCCGCCACCCGCCGCCGGCTCGATGGCCGGGGTTACGGCCTGCGGCTCTCCGGTGCGCCGTTACGGGCGCAGGGTGACGGTCGGCGCAGGTGCGGCGCTGGTCGTCACCGGGCTCCTGGTCCCGTCCCCGGATCGCCGGCGCCCGGCGAGGACATTCCAGCAGTGGGCTTCGGAGAACGCTGCCGCTCTCCGCCGAACTGCCCGGTCCTGGGCAGGTCAGTCCATGAGGTGCGCCGGCAGCGGATCAGGGAGCGGCAGGTCGCGGGCTACGGCTCGACGAGGCCGACGCGGATGGCGTAGCGGGTGAGTTCGAGGCGGTCGCGGAGTCCGAGTTTCCGGAGCAGGTTGGCGCGGTGGCGTTCGACGGTCTTGGCGCTGATGACGAGAAGGCCCCGATCCCCTTGGAGGTGTGGCCTTCGGCGACGAGTTCGAGGATCTCTTCTTCGCCTCCGGTGAGGGGACGGACGGGCAGGGGGTCACCACTGCGGGCGCGGTCGAGGTAGGTGCGGATGGGGGTCCGGCCGACCTCGTCGTGGGGTTCCTGGGCGATGCGCCGGCGTTCCGCTTCCGGTGGCGGTGGTGCGGCTGCCCGGTTTGAGGAGGTCCGCTGTGGCCAGGGCCCGGGTCAGGCGCTGCAACGGGGCGAGTCCGATCCGCTACAGCGCCGCGTTGGCGATCAGCATCGCCACCAGCCCGGTGATCAGGACGAGGGCCTCGCCGAACAGCACCGGGGTGGAGACGGCGACGGGGCCGAGGAGCAGGAGGACCGCGACGACCAGGACGGCGGCGTCGAGGAGGAAGATCCGCCGGTCCAGCGACATGGCCCGTCTCCTTCCTGTCTTTCCCGGCGGCGTCCCACCCTCACTTTCACCGCCCTGCGTTCCGACGTCACCCGGGGTCCGACCTGCGGTTGGGCGTACCGCCCCGTCACCGCCTCGCCGCTCGCGGCACCGCTTGTCCCTCCATTCCGACACCCATGTTCCGGCTCTGTCCGCACCTGGCAACATGAGCCCTCGCCGCGCCCGGTCGCCTGTCCGGTCCCGCCGCGCGACGCACCACCACGAAGAACGAACAGAGGGGGAATGGGCTGTGCCTGCTCCACGTATGCGTACGACGCCGCTGCCCGGAATCGGGGTCCAGTACGACCTCACCACCCGCGAACACCGCCACCTGTCGGTGATCGCGCACCGGGACGGCACCCGGACGGTGAACGTCTACCGGGCCGACGATCCGGACGCGTGTGCGCAGTCGCTGCATCTGACAGGTGCGGAGACGGCGTCGCTGATCGACGCGTTGACGCCGGCCCATCACAGCCCGAACCTGCTGCACACCACCGGTCTGGGCCTGGTCGCCGAGCGGATCGAGCTGTCCGCGCACTCCTACTGGAACGGCCGGGTGCTGGGTGAGACCCGGATGCGTACCGAGACCGGTGTGTCGGTGGTGGCGGTCCTGCGCCGTGCGGAGGCGCGCCCCTCACCCGCTCCGGACTTCCGCCTCGCCGGCGGGGACACCCTCATCGTGATCGGCACCCGCGAGGGCGTCGACGCGGCCGCCGCGATACTGGGACGGGAGTGATCGCCTGTGCACTCCGCGGTCTTCCTGATCGAGTTCGGCGCGATCATCCTGGGCCTGGGCCTGCTGGGCCGGGTCGCGGGCCGTTTCCACTTCTCCCCCGTACCCCTCTATCTGCTGGCCGGACTCGCCTTCGGCACCGGTGGGTTCGTTCCGCTCGGCGCGAGTGAGGAGTTCGTCGCGATCGGCGCCGAGATCGGCGTCATCCTGCTCCTGCTCATGCTCGGGCTGGAGTACACCGCCAGCGACCTCGTCTCCAACCTCAAGACCCAGTACTCCGCCGGGCTGGTCGACTTCGCCCTCAACGCCGTACCCGGCGCCCTGGCCGCGCTGCTGATGGGCTGGGGCCCGGTCGCCGCAGTCGTGCTGGCCGGAGTCACCTGGATCTCCTCGTCCGGGGTCATCGCCAAGGTGATGGGAGACCTGGGCCGGCTCGGCAACCGCGAGACCCCGGTGATCCTCAGCATCCTGGTCCTCGAAGACCTGGCCATGGCCGTGTACCTGCCCATCATCACCGCCCTGCTGGCCGGGGTGAGCCTGGCCGCCGGCAGCGTGACGCTGGCCATCGCCCTGGGCGTCGCCGGCGCGGTGCTGTTCGTCGCCGTCCGCTACGGCCGGCTGATCTCGCGCTTCGTCTCCAGCGACGACCCGGAGAAGCTGCTGCTGGTCGTCCTCGGCCTGACCCTGCTGGTCGCCGGGCTCGCGCAACAGCTCCAGGTGTCGGCCGCGGTCGGTGCGTTCCTGGTCGGCATCGCCCTGTCCGGTGAGGTCGCCGAAGGCGCCCATACGCTGCTGAGTCCGCTGCGGGACCTGTTCGCGGCGGTGTTCTTCGTCTTCTTCGGCCTGCACACCGATCCCGCGAGCATCCCGCCGGTGCTGCTGCCCGCGCTCGTGCTCGCGGTGGTGACGGCGTGCACGAAGGTCGCCACCGGCTACTGGGCGGCGAAGCGGGCCGGCGTCGGGGTCAAGGGACGCTGGCGCGCGGGCGGCACGCTGGTCGCCCGCGGTGAATTCTCCATCGTCATCGCCGGCCTCGCGGTGACCGCCGGGATCGAGCCCGCCATGGGACCGCTGGCCACGGCCTACGTCCTCATCCTGGTCGTGACCGGTCCGCTCACCGCCCGCTACACCGAGCCCCTGGCAGCCCGGATCACCCGTCGCCGCGCCCCGGAAAAGCCCCGCCTGTCCGCGGCGCCGGTGCCGGCGAGGTCCCCGGAGACAGTCCAGGACCAGGACCCGGCCGGCCGCGCGTGACCGAGGACGCCGGGGCGGCGCTCACCGGCACGCAAGCCGTGCCGCTGCCCGCCGCCCCGGCCGTCCGCCCCGGTGGCGCCGTCGGCTCCGCCCGCGGTCTCCCCCGCCTCCTGGCGCGCAGCCCGTACGGGCAGGCCGGCACGGCACGGCGCCCCGGCCCGGGGTGGTCACCCTGCCCCTGCTGATCGCCCTGTGGCCGGCGGGCACCCTGTGTCCGGGCCCGCCGTATGCCGGAGCGGCGGCTGCCGGGCAGGCGTCCGGGTCACGCAGGGCTCCAGGTCGTCGCGCGGGTCGGCCGGCGCGTCGGCGGAGGCGGTACGCAGCAGGGCGGTGCGTCGGCGACCGGGTCGGGCAGGGATTCTCTGCGGGTGGTCAGGACGCCGGTGTGCAGGGCGACCAGGCTCAGTCGGCGGGCCAGGACCTCATGCATCCCGGCGGCGACGGCGGCCCGTTCGGCCAACCGGGCGGCCTGCTCGCGCAACTCCCGCTCGGCGCGCAGATGCTCCACCTGAGCGGCCAGCGCGTCGACGAGGCGGCGCCGGCGGCTGCCCTGCGGCCGCAGGGAACGTCCAGCGCCCCCGTTCCGCAGCGACGACTCGGCGTCGAGTCCGCGGACCAGTACCGCCGTATCGAACTGCGCTTCTCCGCAAGCCCGGTGAAGCGTGGTGCAGCGCTGCACCACCTCGCTGATCCGGTGCATTGACAGGGATTCAGGCGCGCCAGGCCGGGGCCCCGCGAGGTCAGGCCCGGCCAGAAATTTGAACACAGACTGAACAATCCGCTGCCGGACGTCTTGACGGCCCGTCACTCCGGCCACATATTACGTGCCAGTACAACTGACCAGTAACTGCGCGCAGTGCCCTCGCACCCTCGGCGGCAGGCGAACGGGACCGCCTTGCCGCCGGTCCCGTACGCCTTCTGGCCTTTCCCGGCGGCAGAAGGTGTCCACTCCTTCCCTTCGCCATGAGAGGCAGCGCCATGCGATCAGTTTTATCGAGCCGTCGTACCCGCACCCTTCTCGCCTCCGCCGCAGCCTTCCTGGCCACCACGACAGCCTTCGGCGCGAGCCCCGCGCTGGCCGCGGACGATCCGGTCGACCGCTATGTCGCCCTGGGGGATTCCTACGCCTCGGGAGCCGGTGTTCCGGACCAGGTCGACTCCGCCTGTACCCGCTCCAACCGCAACTACCCCGCCCTGGTCACCACCGCGCTCGCTCCCGGCGCCCACAAGGACGTCACCTGCGGAGGCGCCACCACCGTGCACATGACCTCGGCGCAGAACAGCTCCGCGCCACCGCAGTTCGACGCGCTGAGCTCCGACACCGACCTGGTGACCCTCACCATAGGCGGCAACGACATCGGCTTCGCCAACATCATCCTGCGCTGCGTGAGCCTCGGAGTGTTCAGCCCTGCCGGCTCGCCCTGCAAGAACAGCTACACCTGGACCGGCACCGACCGGCTCGCCGCCACCATCAACGCGACGGCGCCCAAGATCACCGCCGCCATCGACGGCATCCGCCAGCGCGCCCCCCAAGCCAGGATCCTGGTCACCGGCTACCCCGCGATCCTTCCCGACGACGGCAGCAACTGCCCCTCGGTCGTCTCGATAGCCAAGGGTGACGCCCCCTGGCTGAGAGACACCCACAAGCGCCTCAACACCATGATCGCCACTCAGGCCGCCGCGCGCGGTGCCCAGTACGTCGACACCTACACCCAGTCCGTCGGCCACGACATCTGCAAGCCGGCCGGAACCCGTTGGATGGAACCTCTCGTCACCAGCGCCGCCGCACCCTTCCACCCCAACGCGGCGGGTGAGCAGGCGATGGCCGACGCCGTCCTCACCGCCGCCCGCTGATCGGCTCTCACCCCGTACCCCGTCTCACCCCACACCCCGGTGCGGCAGCGCGGGCCGACGCGCCGTACCGGGGGCACGACCCCGCACCGGGCACCGGCCGCCGATGCCACTGAGCCGGGCTGCGCGCCCCGTGGAGGAGAGCAGCGCGCTCGCCCGCGCCGGGAGACCGCACGCAGGGGAAGTGAGGACCGCGTCACCGGCTGTTCGGCGGTCACCACCAGTAGGCGGGGTACCTCGGTGCCGTGCGGCGGATGCGGGAGGCGGCGTATTCCGTCAGGACGAGGAGGACGGTGGCCCCGAGCAGGAGGGGAACGAAACGGTCGGGCGCGGGAGCCTGGAGCACGATGACGACGGCGGTGGCACAGGCGGGTGAGTGAGGAGTACGGGCGGCCATCATCAGGGCCAGCGTGACACCGGCCGCCACGGCGGCGGCCCATGCGCTGCTGCCCGCCGCCGCCAGGACGCCGTAGCCGATGGCGGCGCCGAGCAGGTGGCCGACGACCACGCTGCGGGGCTGGGCCAGCGGCAGGGTGGGGGCACTGTGCACGAGGGCCGCGCTGGCGGCCAGCGGCGGTATCAGTACCGGTTCGTGGATCATCGCGCCGATCGCTACCAGGCCCAGCAGGACAGCCGTCGCGGCGCTGACGCTGTGGAACGCGGCCGCGGGGGTGGGCCGGGCCGGAGCCCGCCCGGCCGCCTTGCGCCGGCGGGACGCCTCGGGGGTGGCTTGGGCGGGTTCGGGGCGCGGGGCGGCATCGATACTCATGTGAGGTGTTTCCGGGAGAGGCGGCCGAGGGCCGGGCAGGGGTAGGGCGGAGGAGGGGGAAGGCGGGCTGTGCGGAGTACTGTGATCGACAGTCGGCTCGCCCTTGCGCCCGCGTCCTGATTCGGCCGACGCAATCACCCAAGACCTTATCGCTCAGGTTTGCGATGGAATGATTCGGGTCGGCCGACCCGGTACCGGTGGTCGGAGGAGCTCGCGGGGCTCGCTGATGCCGGACCGGACAGGGCGCCCGGCGTTGTTCATGCTCGGGACGCCGAAGGCGGCGCGCCCCGGCCCTTCGTCGCCGGCCCGGTGATCGCACGGCACGGTCGTGGCCGGCTTCGCGGACCAGAGCCACAGGACGCGCATGTTCACGCGGGCGTACGGAGTCACGCCCGCCGGGCCGGCCGGTCGCGCTCCGCGCGTCGCCGTGGGGCGGCAGCCGGCCGCTACAGGCCGCCGGCGACGGCCAGCACGGTGCCGGTGACGTACGAGGCACGTTCCGACACCAGCCATGAGACGGCCTCGGCGATCTCCTCCGGCCGGCCGGGACGCCCCAGCGGGATGCGCGAGGCGACACGCTCCGCCCGTCCCGGGTCTCCGCCCCGCGCGTGGATGGTGGTGTCGATGGTGCCCGGGGACACGGCGTTGACGTGGATGTTGTCCGGTGCGAGTTCCTTGGCCAGCCCGATGGTCAGGGCTTCAAGGGCCGCCTTCGTCGCGGCGTAGGAGACGTACTCGTGCGGTGAGCCGGTGCGGGCGGCGACCGACGAGATGTTGACGATCGTCGAGCGCGTCGTGCGCCCCGCCCACCGCCGGGCGGCCTCCCGGCACCACCGGAGCGGCGCCACCAGGTTCACGTCGACGACGCGCCGCAGCACGTCGTCCGACAGCTCTGCGAGGGGGGCGATCCCGCCGGTGATGCCCGCGTTGTTCACCAGACCCACGACCGTGCCGAGGCTCTCGGCCACGTCGAACACCCGGGCCGGCGCGTCGTCGGCCGTGACGTCGGCCCGTACGGCGCGGGCGATGCGGCCCGAGCGCCCGAGGTCTCCTTCCACCGCACCGGCCTCGTCGTCGGAGCCGGAGTGGGTGAAGACCACGCCGTACCCGTCCGCGCACAACCGTTCCACGGTGCTTTTTCCGATGCCGCGGCTTCCGCCCGTGACGATCACGATCGGCGGGCGGGACGACTGGGTCTGTGTGTTCATGCCGGTTCAGATCTCCTTGTCAGGTCGTGCTCAGCGGTGGGGCGGCCCCGGGAGGGTGCCTTCCGTACGGCCTCGATCGCCCGGAGGACAGCGGCTGTGACGGACCGGGCGTGCCCCGGGACCGGCGCCTCGCCGTAAAGAGCGTGACAGACCTCCGGCAAGGGGGGGCAAGGGGGGCCGGACCCGCTCTCGCGGCGGCCTCGGTCCCGTCGGCCGGCATCACCACGGGCTGTCCCGCCTCGGCCGGTCCCCGCTACCCGGAGACGGGGGACCTCGACCGTTGCAGGCGCCGGTGCGCGGGACGGTCTGGAACGAGGGTGCGCATGGCACCCGGTGGCACCCGGTGGTGGCCGACTGAGAAACCCGGCCGGCAGGCGGGCCCGCGACGCACTGTGACGGCCTCGACTGCCTGCCGCACGGATCGGGCCGACGCAGGAGCTCCTCTTGGCAACCGCGAGAACCGCGGACACTCGTCCCGCGATCGATGCCACGCTGGTCAGACGCCTGGTCGATACGCAGTTCCCGCAGTGGGCCGGACTCCTTCCGGAACTGCTCGAACCGGCCGGCTCCGACCATGTGATCCACCGGCTGGGCGAGGAGTTGTCCGTCCGGCTATCCCGGCTCGCCCCGCACCTGCCACTGACCATCCCGGTACCGGTGGGTGGGGTGAGACCGGCTTCGGCTGTCCAGAGCCACGGGCGGTGCCCCGCTGCTGGACGGCGAGGTGGCGGCCGTCGAGGCGCCGGCCGGATCGTCCGAGGCCGCGGTCCGACTGGCGGAGTTCCTGATCACCCTTCAGCGGTTCGCGCCCGAGGGCGTCCTGGTCCAGGACATGCCCGAGGACACACCTGAGGACCTCACCGTCCGGGCCCGCGCGGCGCGGGCCGCTGTCGTGCAGGTCGACGGCGCGTTCGACGCCGCGGCCATGACCGAGCTGTGGGACGCGGCACTGGGCGCCCCCGGGCGGGATCGCCCTCCGGTCTGGTTCCACGGAGACTTCCCCATCGGTCAGACAGCCAGGGCAACCAGGACCGGTCTCGCCGATCGCCGCGCCGAGGCGTCCTCTGCCCACGCGAAAACCATAAAAGCGAAGGGCGAAGGGCGAAGGGACACTGGCGTTGAATCAGGGTCAGCCCACGGTCCAGAAGAGAACGGTGTCCATGGTGTGGCCGTGCTGAAGGGCACATTGCCACTCCTCGTGCTCCAGCTCGAACATCTCGATGAGGCGCTTGACCTCATGGGTGAAGGCGCCGTCGACGCGGTCGAGTACCGCGGTGTAGGCGTCGGCAACAGCCTTGGCCCTGGCCAGGGGGAGGTAGCCGATGGCCGGGTAGCCGTCCGCGGGGCCCGGGATGTGGAACGGGATGCCCTCGGGCAGATCCGCGTACAAGAAACCGTACGGCAGCAGGTCGGCGGGGACTCCCAGAGTGCGGAGTTCACGGTCCATGAGACCGAAGAACGTGGAGGGCTTGGAGTACACACCCACGTCGGTGGGGTCGGATCCGGTGCACTCGACGACGATCAACAACGCGGTGTAATAGGCGTTGCCCACGCACGGGCCCACCGCGTCGGTCCGGCCGGCGACGAGGTGCTCCAGGGCCTCGGGGAGGGTGATACCCCAGTCGATGCCCTCGTGGTCGAGGCGGCGCTGAGCCGCCTGCGCCCGCTCGCGCATGGTGTCGAGGACCTGCTTCTGCTGGGCGGTGAGCTCGCCACCCCGCACATAGGCAAGGGTCCGGCTCAGAGTAATGGTCTTCATGGTGATCACATGGCTCATGCGGCCATCATGGCAAGCCCCACCGACACCGGCGTTGTCGGTCGGCAAGGCAGTGGTGGGGCCGCTGAGGATCGGGGCGTAACGGTGGCGTGCTGCCCGGGAAGCCGTACTGGGCTCACCGGACAGCGGGGGGCCTGCCCGAGGTCGAGCACTCGTGCCCAGGCGGGCGGCGAGTCCGGTACGTAATCGCGATCATGGACGGCGGCACGGTGAACTCTCGCACGCGCAGCCAGAAGGAAGGGCAGGAATTCCCCTTCACGTTCTGAGTGAGCATCAGCACTCACCTTGCGCGGACGGCACCCGCGCACGGTCGCGGCCGGGCAGGGCAGGCATCACCCGGGCTGGTCGGTGTCCTTCAAGGTGCCCCATCCGTGCCAGCGGTCGATCTCGATCCATGCGTTGAACCGGCGGCGGTCCCGCTGCGCGTAGGGCTTGCCGAGATAGTGCTGGGACAACCGGTCGGCGTCGGCCAGCCCCTCGTCCTCGCGGAGTTCGGTGACGCGCCCGACGATGCTGATGTGCGTGTACCAGTTGCCCTCGTCGAGCACGGTGAGCGACACCCGCGGATCGTTGCGCACATGCTCCAGCCGCTTGCGTCCCTCATCCATGTTGACCAGTACCCGGCCGTTCTCCCAGAGGTACCAGGTGGCCGTGGACACCGGCTGGCCGTCCGGGCGCAGAGTCGTGACAACGGCCGGATTGGCCTTCGTCAGCATCGTGACAGCCTCTTCGGGAAGCGGTGGTTTCGACATGGGACATCCTCCGTCGTCACGCGTTGCTGCATTCATGTGGACGATCACCAGCATGACCGTCCACCCCGGACTGTTCCACTCGGAACCCTCGGCCGCGCCGCTCGTCGGGCAGCAGCGGGGCCGAGTCGACGGGGCTTCGGTGCTCCAGGCCCGGCGTCAGCGTTTTCAGCGACGCGAGTGAACCGGACGACCGTGGCTCGCCCCGCGGTGAGGAGGCTCGCCACCTCCGGATCGACCGGGTTGTCGGGGGGTCAACACACAGAACTCATGGCCGTCGGGATCGGCCATCACCACCCGGTCGACCTCGCCCTGACCGATGTCGGCACGAGTCGCCCCGAGGGAGACGAGACGGTCGACCTCTGCTTGCTGATCACCGTGGTCAGGTGGAGCGAGGTCGAAATGCAGCCGGCTCTTCCCGGCCTTCGGCATCAGTGGCGGACCGCCCCACGTGATCTTCGGACCGCCCTGCGGCGAGCGGATCGCGGTCTCCTGGTCCTGGTCCCAGACCAACGGCCAGCCCAGCGCCCGGCTCCAGAAGTACCCGACGTCCTGCGAACCGTCGCACGCGAGCGCTCCGACGAATCCGCAGTCGGCGAGGAAAGCGTTGCCCGGCTCGATGACGCAGAACTCATTGCCTTCGGGGTCGGCGAGCACCACATGCCCCTCCTCCGGGCATTGACCGATGTCAATGTGCCGGGCACCGAGTTCGAGCGACCTCGCCACAACCTCCTGCTGGTCGTCAAGGGACGTGCTCGTCAGATCGAAGTGCATCCGGTTCTGGCCTGCCTTCTGCTCCTGGGCCGGAAGGAATCGGATCCAAAACCCGGTGTCGTCGCTCGGCAGGAGTGCGATGCCGTCGTAGGAGTCGTCGGCCATCTCCCCCTCCAGGACGCCGGCCCAGAAGCGCGCGAGACGGATCGGGTCGTTCGCATCGAAGCAGAGCGCGTGAAGGCGAGAAGTCATTCCTCGGTATCTCCGATCTGCTGACTCGCGGCCCTGCCCGCCGATCGGGTAGGGCAGTCCGCCAGCGAGAAGGCTTTCGTCCAGGTCGTGGCTGGAGCCTTGCCAGATGGCGTCGCCCGGTCAACTCATTAACGACCCGGGCTCCGCCGCTGTCGTCATCACAGCCCTCCGGCCGTCCACCGGGTCAAAGGCTCGTGAGGAGGTCGTCGAGCGGGGCCGGTACCTGTGCGGGGTCGAGGGCCTCGACGAGGATGCGGCCGTAGCGGATCTTGCGGCCTTTCTTCGTGCCGAGGAAGCGTCGCAACTGCCGCTGCCGGGGCCGGCCGTGGTGTGCGGGCTGGCGCTGGAAGATCTGCCAGGCACGGAAGTCGCCCTCGGCCCGGACGATCTCCTCGACCCTCGCCGTGCCCAGCGCGCGGATGAGCTCGTCCTCCAGATCCGTCACGCACACGAAGAAGTCCCGGCGCGGCGCCCCTGCCCGCTTCAGGCCGCGGTCGTAGAAGCGCTGCTCGCCCTCGTCGCACAGTCCTGTCAGGCGCAGACCAAGGCCGGGCGGCCCGAGGAGGCCGGCGTAGCGGCCGACGCTCATCGCCCCGCCCATCGACACGACACACACCCTCTCGGCGGCCAGGTCCCGGCCACGCCGGGCGGCCAGTGCCTCAACGGCCGCGAGGTCACTCAGCCCTTCCAGCAGCACCGCCGTCCGCACCCCCAGTCGCACAGCCAGATCACTCGCCGACCCGCTGGGCCCGCCGGTCGCCCAGCCACTGACCGCGTCCCGGAACGTCCGCATCTCCGCCATGGAGCGAGTCTGCACCTCCACCACCGGCACGGCACGGGATTATTCGGCGGCCCCGCGAACCACTGGGCGTCCGTCACCGGACGTCACTGTCTCAGTGGGAAACATGCCTGGTGAGGCCGGCTTCTTCGCCGTCGACTCCGGCAAGGGCCTTCCCGCCTAGGTCGAGAAACTCATCGGCGGTTCCTGTGACCGCTTCGGTCCGGCGGACGCGTCACCGTACCCCGGGTGGTTTGACCGACGGGTAGGGGCGGTGGGAAACAACTCCGGCCGTCGCGCGCTGCTGCGGGCGACGACCGGAACACCGGGACGGGCCGAAGGCCAGACCTCCGTGAAGCACATCGTGCAGTCGCCGCCCGGAGCGTTGTGGTGCTGAATGCCGTAGTCGAACGTCGTCCCGCGTTCCAGCCCGTGGAGGGCTGCCCACGGAGGGCTGCCGTGCGTCCGAGGCGGTCCAGGCGGTCCAGGCAACTCGGCCCGGACCGGCTCCGTCTGCCGGCCGGACCTTATCCCTGAGCCGTCTCCAGGAAGCTCTCCTCCGCGAAAACCCCCTCCGAGACCCCCTGGAAGAAGCCCTCCATCAGCTCGTCCAGCTTCACCTCAGTGGCTCCGGCCGGAGCCGTGGCCTTTTCACCCTGGCCCATCCGCAGCACCAGCGCGAGCTTCTTGGCCTTTGCGTTCTCCGCCGGTTCGGCCAGGTCCACGGACACCTCGGTCAACGCCCCGTTCTTGAGCGTGAAGTCAGCCGTGACCTTCTTGTTCGGAACCTCCTTGAGGTCCTTGTCCGTAGGGAGATCGGCACCCGGCGGCAGTTTCTTCGCCAGCGGGCGGATCTCGTCGAACAGCTCGGTCAGCAGAGCGCCGAAGGGGGCGGTGGCCATGATGTGCTCGGTGCCGCCCTCCCCCTCGGAGGTCTTGAAGTCGACCTCCCGGGCGATGACCTCCCGGAGGGCCTTCATGAGCTTCTTCTGCTCCTTGGCGTCGAGCGTGGGCTCCGCCGAGGGCTTCCCGCCTTCCGGTGCCTGCATCCCCCCATCTCGTCGTAGGTCTTCTCCAGTTCCTCCGTCGCGACCTTGACCCACTCACCGGTGAGCATCTTCTTGAACGCTCCGGCGCTCTCGGGCAGTTCGTCGGCGGACGGCACGGGGACGCCCGACACCTTCGCGAAGGCGTCCACATCGACGCGGAAGTAGGTGTAGTCCCCGACCACCCGGTACTCGAACAAGTCGCCCTCGGGGCCGCTGAACTTGACGGCCATGCCGGTGAAGTCCTTTTCGGCGGACTCGTCGAACGGCTTCTTGGACTGCATGGATACGGAGATCCGCGCGCCGCTGAACAACTCGGCCATCTCGTCCGGCATCTCCTCACCGGGCTCCGCCCCGGCGTCGAGCGCCTTCAGCGTCTTCGCGTCGGCGTCCAGGTCCAGCTCGAAGGAGAGCGAGTGTTCCTTGCCGAGCTTGTCGAAGGCCCGGTCGAGCTTCTGCCCGGCGGACAGGTTCTCCACCGTGCCGCAGGCGGCGGAGCCCGCCAGGACCACGGTGGCGACGGCAGTGTTGAAGCCTGGCTCGGTGTCGTACTTCGAGGTGTCCCGGCCGACGATCCCGGCGTCCAGCAGCTCGCGTACGAGCAGGTCGGCCGTGTCTCCGGCACGCCGTGATTCGCGGCGCCGGCCGAAGTGGAAGTACGTCTGCCCGTACCCGCCGCGGCTGTAGACGAACTGGGAGGGGTGCTCGGCGCAGTGCGGGACCATGCAGTTCTGCCCGTGCGGGCACGTGCATGCGGGCGTGGACGCCAGGAACACCGTTTCCACGCCCGCCGGATCGCTGGTGCGGTCCGCACGGCGGTAACCGGTGATGTTGCGCGGCGACTCCCAGGCGGGCTCTCCGTGCGGGGCGGTGCGGGCGTCGTACGTCACCCACGCCCAGCCGGACGATTCGCCGGTGGCGGGGGCAGGACGCCCCGCGTCGGCGAAGCCGCCGGACACGGTGGTCAGGGGCATGCCCTTGCAGAAGGTGATGAACGTGTTCGGGGCCGGCCGGATCACTCCGCCGTCACCTCCGGAGGCAGGGGCGGCGAGGGCAGGGCGGAATAACCGGCGATCACTTTCACCAGACGTTCGTGATCGTCGTAGTAGTGGTCGAAACAGTCGTGACCGCGGTCGTCCTGTTGTCCGCATCCCGCCTGGGGACCGATGAGGTTCGCGGCGAGGAGTTCGGGAGACAGGTGGTCCGGGTTCTCGCCCACCCGCTGCCGCAGGTCTTCGAAGCTGAACCGGAGGATCGGGCGACCGTCCTGGTGGTACGCGAATGCGGGCGGGAAGCCCTTGGCGCTGCAGGGCTCGGTCACGCACACGACGATCTCCGCACCGTTCGGGCACATGGCGCTGTAGTCGACGTCGTCGTAGTCCTTGGCGTCCCAGTTGTGCATGGCGTGCACCGCCCACGCCCACCCGTCCCCCTCGCCGTACGCGAGGGGTTCTCGCAGCCGGTCGCGAAGGCCCTGGGTGAGTACGTCGAGGGCCAGGCCCCGGGCCAGTACGACGTTCACCTCGTGGTGGGCAAAGGAGCCCTGTATCCAGCTGGTCATGCGAGCACCACAGGCAGGAGGACTGACAACCGGACTCAGGGTCCGTCCGTCCTCACTGACCGGGTCTCAGCGGTCGGAGAGCCGGTGCGGGTGAGATGCAGGTGGGGTGTCGGCGGGAGGGCAACAGCAGTGCGGCCGCCGGCTCAGCGACACGGGCCGGCGAATTCCCGCAAGGTCTGCTCGTACCGGCCGCCGAAGCCCACCTGGGTGATGTCCTTGAAACGGAACTTCGTCACGTCGGTGGACCATCGCGCCCCTGTGTCGACTTTCCGCAGCCGCAGCGATTTGGGCCGCAGGTCTGTCACCGCGCCGATCCAGCAGGCGTTCGGTACGTGCCGTTCGGCATGCAGTGAGACGAGGCCGAAACCGCGGCAGGCGGCCTCCACCAGAGCAGACAGGCCGTCCAGCGGGACCGCGTGCCCGGGCATACGTATCGGCCACTGCCCCCGGCGGCGCAGTGCTCTGATGGTCAGGCATGTTCCGTCACCCCGCCGACGGACCTTGGTGATGTCCGGGGTACGGACCGCTGCCCAGCCGTCGAGCTGAACGTCCGAGCAGGACGCCAGCAGGGTCCAGGCGGGGGTCGTGCCGACGACGAATCCCTCGATCCGGTCCGCACGACGGATCGACCGGTGGATGCGCACCAGGTCGCCCGTGCCGACTGCCCGGTCGAGCCGGTGCAGGATGCGGTCGTTGTCCGCGGCATCCTGCTGCGCTGTCTTCACGTCCTGCTTCTGGGGCATACCCCGATCCTGCACGGTCCGGGCCTGCCGGGTCATCCCGGTTTCGGTCATCCCGGCTTCGCCCGCACCGTCAGGGGACCGGAGCCGGCGGCCGGGACGAACCGGAGTGCGCGGCGCGGGGCGGACCATGCCTGCCGAACCATGCCTGCTGAACCACGCCCGCTGCTACACGGGCTGTGGTGTGAAGGGCAGCAGCTCGTCCGCGCCTGGCTGGACGACGATGCAGCTGTTCTCGGGAAGTTCGTTCCAGACACCCGGAAGGTCACCCAATGGCTCGGAAACGATGAGGCGCGTCTCGGCGGAGACCCCCTGCAGGAAAGCGAGATCGGGGTGGAGAGCCCGCACGGCGTCCACCCTGCTGCTGACGAACAACGACCGCGATGCCTTCTGGCTCGAGTACCGGAAAGCCCACAGCCGCTCGCTGTCGGTTACCGCGACGGTCATCTGGAGCGGGAACTCCACTCCGTGCTCACGGCCCAGCGCTTCGACCAGCCCGGCCATCCGGGCAACGGCACCCGGTGCGTCCTGGTCCAGGCCCAGGGTGACCGCCAGGTAGAACATCACTTCCGAATCCGTCGACCCCTCGAGCGAGGAGAACAGCGCGGGGTCGATGGCCATACAGAGGTCGCGCCGGATCCGGTGGAAGTCGGTGATCACGCCGTTGTGCATCCACATCCACCGGCCGTGGCGGAAGGGATGACAGTTCGACTGCTGCACGGCCGTGCCGGTCGAGGCGCGGACGTGGGCGAAGAACAGCGGTGAGCGGACGTGGTCCGCGATCTCCTGCAGATTGCGGTTGTTCCAGGCGGGGCCCGTGTCCCGGACGATGGCCGGTGTGGCCGCGTCGGGTCCGTACCAGCCGATGCCGAATCCGTCGCCGTTGGTGGTCTCGACCCCCATCCGCGCATGGAGGCTCTGGTCGATCAGGGAGTGGGCGGGCTTGTACAGAATGTCGCCGAGCAGGGCGGGGGTTCCTGAGTAGGCGAGCCATCGGCACATGAAGAGCAGTCCCTTCCCGGTCGACACCCGCGCGGTCCCCGCCGACCGCGGCGCCTGCTGCCCGGCGCCGGGCAGGTGTCCCGACCGGCTTGGCGGCACGCCGCCGGTCGAGGCAGCTTCTTCGGGCGGGTGCCCCGCATCACCGGCCGGAAACAGGCGGCCGAAACACCCGCCGTCGCGCTGTGCGGCTGAGAACCGAGGCAGAAACCTGGGAACCGCAACCAGTCGCTCATGGTGTCGGTAGGCTTCAGCCGCTCATCAGCACCATTGAGCGTCAGCACTATTGAGGGGGGACCTCTCTTGCGTAAGCATCCTGTCATCGCCGTGTCCATCGCGGCCGGCGCACTGGCCGTCCTGGCCGGCACCCCGGCTCAGGCCGCCGAGTACTCCTCGGCACTGAAGGTCCGCGGAGTCCAGTACGACGCACCGGGCCGGGACTCCAACAGCTGTTCCTCCGGCAACACCGACGAGGAATACCTGACGATCAAGAACTACTCGTCCTCGGCGACCGTCAATCTCAAGGGCTACGTCGTCAAGGACGCCACCGGCAACCGCTTCACCTTCACCGTCGGCCACTACCTCCAGCCCGGTGACTACGTGAAGCTCCGCGGCGGCCACGGCACCGACTCCGACAGCAAGAACGTGGTCTACCGCGACAACTGCAACTTCATATGGAACAACGACCGCGACACGATCTACCTGTACAAGCCTTCCGGCAGTCGCGCAGACGTCCACTCCTACACCAGGAGCGGATCCGACGCCGACGGCAACGGTTACATCCGCTACCACAACTGATCCTCTGCGGGCGGGCCCCGTCTCCCCTGGTGGGAGGCGGGGCCCGCCCGCGGCAGCGCCACGGCGGAACACGCGCGAAGGCTTCGTTGCACACCTGCCGGAGAGACGGCGCTACGGCCTCGGAGCCAGCGCTTTCGAGCCGGCGTCCGGCCACAGCCGCCAGGCACCGGGTCATGCCGGGCCGTCGGGTTCGCACGCGGCGAGGCCGGTGAAGGCGGCTCACACCTTCATCACGACGTGGTCCGAGGACCGCCTGCTCCAGCACCGTCGGCGTGGTCCCGCCGGCCGGCCCGACAGGCCGGGCACGTGCAGACACACCGCCCCCGGTACCGCGTCGTCCCCATGGACCGCACCGACGCACCGCCCGGAGTGGGACCTCCGCCGGCCGGCCGGCGGAGGTGCGGCCCGGCGGCCCGTCCTGCTTCTCCCACGCGTCCTGCTTCTCCCGCGCGTCCGGCCTGTCCGGGGCGGCACCACTCCGCCCAGCGGATGCACAAAGCCCCCGGAGCGTGCGCTCCGGGGGCTTGGCGTGCCTGGCGTCGGGTCAGGCGAGGGTGATGTTCTCCGCCTGCGGGCCCTTCTGGCCCTGCGTGACGTCGAAGGTGACCGTCTGGCCTTCCTGAAGCTCACGGAAGCCGGAGGAGTTGATGTTGGAGTAGTGCGCGAAGACGTCCGGTCCGCCGCCGTCCTGGGAGATGAAGCCGAAGCCCTTTTCGGAGTTGAACCACTTGACGGTTCCGCTGGCCATGCTGGTGCCTCTCAGTCGATATCGGATCCGCACCGCGCGGACCCGGAGGTGATCGCCCTGGTCCTCAGGCACTGCACAGCGAAACGCCCACGCCGGAGCGCGGGCAGGTACTGCGAACCACGACATCTGAGAACAACGCTACACGGCGGAACTGTCCCTCACCAGAGAGCAACGGCCAATTGGTGCTCTTCGATATCGTCCTCCTGCCCGGTGCACCCGAATACCCGGCCACTGACCAAGGAGTCCCGCGACCGGGGCCGGACACGAGGTCTGCGGTCATCGGTGCGTGTCTGCCGGGTGTGCCTGGTGTGCCAGGTCGTACGGGCGGGGATAGGGAGCGGGCCGGTAGTCGGTGTACCGGGCTCCGGCCGACGGGTCCTCCTTCCGGGCCAGGGCGTTGAGCGCATCCGGCGAAGTGGCCCAGCGGCCGGTCCTGAGGCGCTGCTCCAGCGTGTGCACGGCGGAGAGGGTCTCACCCGAGGTGAAGGTGCAGTGCCCGGGCCCGTCCACGTACGCCTGGCGCAGCAGCGCGGAGGAACCGGCGGCGGTGACGGCCCGGCGGTGGGCGCTCTCGGACTGCACGGGGATCAGCGCGTCACCGGTGGTGTGGATGTCGAGCTGGGGGCCGGCCAGTTTCCCGGTGAACACGCTGGTGCGGCTCAGCCGGGCGACGGCTGCCGGGTCGGCGCCGATGCGGGGCGCGCGGTTCAGGGCCGTGAGGTCGTCGCGCAGGGACACGCCCGCCTCCCGGTAGAGCTCCGTCACCTCCTTGTACACCGAGGAGCGGTGGAGCATGGCCGTGTAGTCGACTCCGGTGTTCCACGACGGATTGCCGCCCACGCGGCTCTCGGCCTCCTGCCGCCAGGTGAAGGCCGCGGTCCGCAGCAGACCGGCGACCGCCGCGTACTGGTTGGCCTGCCGGGCTTCCCGGTCGGCCGGTTCCGGCTGCGCGGTGTCGTTGTGTCCCGGGATGTTGTGGAGCGCCGCGGCGAGCGCGATGCGGGCGCGGCCCTCGGGTGTCCGCTGGGCGTCGTCGGCCTTCGCCGCCAGGGCGTTCGCGGCGGTCCGCGCGGCCGCCCGGTCCTCGAAGCCGGTGAGTTCGATGCCCGAGTCCGGGGCCAGCAGGGTCCGGAGCGCGAAGACCGGGTCGAGCGTGCTGTTCCAGTTGGCCACACCGCCCTGCACGAGGCCGCACATCGACAGCGATCCGTCGATCCGGTCCGGGTGACGCTCGGCGATCCTGGTCGTGACGAGACCTCCGTACGACTGGCCCCAGGCGATCGTCCGCCGGGCCGCACCGAACCGCTCGGTGAACAGGCTCAAGGTGGCCAGCTGGTCGGGCACCGCGTCGGTGACGGCCCAGCCGGTCGTGGCGTAGGAGGAGCCGATGAGCGCGTATCCCCCGTCGAGCAGCCGCACCCGGGTGTCCGGGGCCGGGGCGTTCTCGGCGGGGTTGGGGGCGCCGGGCGGCCGGTATCCGTGGCTGAACAGGAGCACGGTCCCGTTCCAGTTCGCGGGTACGTCCATCAGGTACGTGGCTCCGGAGGCCAGCCGTCCTTCGACGTGTACGTCGTTTGGGGCGGCGGTGGCGGGCCGTGCGGGCAGGGTGGTGGCGGCCAGTACGGCGGCCGCCGCGAGGGCGCGGACGCGGGGGTTCATGAGCGGATTCCTTCCGGAGCGGGGGTGCCGGAGCGGCTGTCTGTGGAGCCGGGCGCGTCGAGCGTGTCGAGCGCGTCGGCGTGGGTCTCGCGCAGCCGCCACACGGTGAGCGCCGTGACGGCCGCGCTTCCGCACAACAGCAGGGAGAGCGGGGTGGAGCTGCCGTCGTACGCGACCAGCAGGCTGCTCGCGATCATCGGCGAGAACCCGGCGCCCACCAGGGTCGCCGCCTGGTAGCCGAGTGAGGCGCCGGTGTAGCGGACGCGGGTGCCGAACATCTCGGTGAGCAGGGCTCCGAGCGGGCCGTACATCGTGGACTGCGCCACTCCCTGTCCGAGTACGAGGGCCAGGATCAGCAGTCCGGGAGAGCCGGAGTCGACGAGTGCGAGCACAGGGAAGGCCAGCGCGGCCGAGGCGACGGCCCCGGCGAGGACCACCGGGCGGCGGCCGATCCGGTCGGACAGCGTGGACGCGGCGGGCAGCACGACGAGCGCCGCGCAGGAGGCGACGGTGACCGCGGTGAGCACCTGCGGACGGGTGTAGCCGTGGTCCACCGCGTACGAGATCATGAAGCCGGTCAGCAGGGACTGGGCCGTGAACGCGCCGATGCCGACGCAGCAGGCGAGCACCAGGGGGCGCGGGCGTCGCAGGACCTCGGCGAGCGGGGGCCCGGCCGGTGCCCGCGGCGCCTGCTTGGCCTCGGTGAAGAGGGGGCTCTCCGCCACCTTGAGGCGGACGAACAGACCGACGGCCAGCAGCACCAGACTGAGCAGGAACGGCACCCGCCAGCCCCAGCTGCGGAACTCGTCGTCCGGCAGCGTGGAGACGAGGGTGACCACTCCGGCGGAGGCCACCGAGCCGAGTGGAGCGCCGAGTTGGGTGAAGCTCGACCACATGCCGCGACGCCGGCGGGTGACTCCCCCGGCGTCCCCGGCCCCCCGGGTCCGCTCGGCGTGCTCGACGTGTTCGACGACCATCAGGGTCGCGGCGCCCCACTCGCCGCCGATCGCGATGCCCTGCACGACGCGCAGGGTGATGAGCAGTACGGGCGCCCAGACGCCGATCGCGTCGTAGGTGGGGAGCAGGCCGATGAGGAAACTGCCGGCGCCCATCAGGACCATTGTCAGCAGCATCATCGACTTGCGGCCGAGGCGGTCGCCGAAGTGGCCGAAGACCATGCCGCCGAGCGGCCGGGCCGCATAACCCGCCGCGAACGTGCCGAAGGCGGCGATGGTGCCGGCCGCGGGGTCGGCCTGAGGGAAGAACAGTTCGCCGAAGACGAGCGCGGCGACCGTCCCGTACACGAGGAAGTCATAGAACTCCACTGCGGTGCCGAGCAGCCCGGACAGCGCGACGCGGCGCAACTGCCGTACTTCCGACTCCGGTCGGGGTGTGGGGACGCGGAGCGTGGGGACGCGGGGTGTCTGCACGGGGAGCTCCCTGGTCCGATGGCGGTGTCGTGGAGACGGTGCCGCATGCCTCGCGAAGCTAGGCACTCTTTTGGCTGCCGTCAACATTTCGCACAACATCGCCTGCGGAGCCCTGGGTGACGGCGGGACGTCGGCGGTGAACCGGGCGCCGGCGCCCGGCACAGTCACCCAGGAACGGGCCCACGGGGACAGGGACGCCGGGAAGGCCGGGAAAAGCCTGCCCCGGTCGGAGACGGGCCGGCCGCCGCGCCGCGGAGCCTCTCCCGGCGCTACGCCTGCTCTGCGGGCCCGGGCCGTACCGGCACCAGGTCGAGAAGGCGTTCCGCCGCCTCCCGCGCGCCCGGGGTGAGGCGGTCGTGGACCGCGCGGAACGTCTTCTCGGCCCGCTCGGCGGGCCAGTCGTCCGCCAGATGCCCGACGGGAAGCCGTGGGTCGCGCCGGATGATCCGCAGCCACTGCGCCGACAGGCGCAGTCGCAGCACCAACGGATCGTCGTCCATCGGCACCGCGTGCTCCCACGGCTGCCAGCGGCGCACGAACTCCTCGTACTCGGCGGCCAGTTCGGACAGATCCCAGGCTTCCTCGACCATCGCGCCGATGTCCATGCCCGCGTCCGCCCGGGCGCGGAACACCTTCACGTGCGCGGCCAGGCCCAGTTCCGCGACGAGCGAGGACACCTCGACCTCGCCCGGTGCGATCCACAGCCCGCCGAACAACGGGCCGAAGCCGCTCCAGGTGAGCTGTGAGCGCAGGCCGTGCCGCTGCCGCCGCCAGGACTCGGGCAGGGAGAAGCCGAGCAGCGTCCACGTGCCGTCCCACCGCCGGTTGACCGCTCCGGTCTCCCAGATCCTGCGCCTGCCGTCGCGCAGCACCGCCTCCGAGCGCTCCGTCAGCCCGAAGTACATGCGACGCCCCTCACGCTGCCGCCGCAGCAGGCCGTGCCCCACCATGCGGGTCAGCGTCGAACGGGTCGCCTGCTCTCCGACGCCGGCGCGCCCGAAGAGATCGATGACGCTCCCCGAGTACACGCAGACGCCGCGGTCCAGCACCTGGTCGCCCAGGAACGTCAGCATGAGCGACTGTGGCCGCGGCGCGTCGTCAACAGGGGTCACCAGGCCACCGTACGCGCAGCACTCGGAGCCCGGAAACCGGACTGCGCCGGAGCATTGGCCGGAGTTGCTCCTTGCTTTCGGGTTCGGCGCGCGGGATACAGACTCCATGACGGAGTCTTCGACGCCAAGCCGCAGAAACGTCCTCGCCGGTCTGGGCAGCGTCCCCCTGGTGATGAGCGCCCCCCTTTCCGGCCCCCGCCCCCGGCCGGCCGGGAGACCGGGACGGACGCGCACCACCCTGCTCCGCGGGGCGGAGCTGGTCCTCAGCATGGACCCGAAGGTCGGGAAAGGGACGCTGGGCACGCTCGACCACGCCGATGTGCTGATGCGGCACGGGAAAATCGCCGCCGTGGGGCGGCGGCTGCCCGTGCCGCCCGGGGCGGAAGTGGTGGACGTGAGCGGCCGTATGGTGCTGCCGGGTTTCGTGGACATCCACAACCATCTGTGGCAGTCCAGCATTCGGGGCGGATGCGCGAGTCAGGACCTGTACGGCTGGCTGGCCTCCTGCAACAGCACGACCCTCCGCAAGATCGACGCCCAGGACATGTACCGCTTCGTCCGCCTCGCCGCGCTCGACGCGCTCCAGGCGGGCGTCACGACCGTCGTGGACTGGGTGCACCCCATCCCGTTCGACACCAGCGAGCGCTACATCGACGCGCTGGACGACTCCGGGCTGCGGTTCGTGTACGCGATGATGCAGAGCAGCCCGGACACCGGCCTCCTCGCCCGGGTGAAGAAGGAACTGCTCGACCCACTGCCACTGGCTTCGGCCCAGGTCGCCGTCCATGCGGGCATGGCGGGCGTAGACCGGCTGCGCCGGTTCAGCGAGGTTGCCCGCGACCTCGGAGTGATGCTCAACTCCCATGTCCTGGAGCATCGTGGTGACCGCAGGGACGACCCCGTCCGCGCGCTCCGGCTGGCCGGTGCCTTCGGGCCGGATCTGCTGATGAACCACGCGATCCATCTCACCGACGACGAGATCGCGCTGGCCGCCGAGCACGATGTCCGCGTGGCCCACTGTCCGCTGAGCAACATGCGGCTGGCATCGGGCATCATCCGGCTCCCCGCACTGCACGCGCGCGGTGTGAAGGCGGGACTCGGCCATGACGGGGGAACCAATGACACGTCCGACATGTTCAACCTGATGAAAGCGGCCCTGGGGCTCCAACGCGCGCTGCACCAGGACCCCGAGGTGCACCCCACGATTCCGGCCGTACTGCGCATGGCGACCCTGGGCGGCGCCGAGTGCGTCGGCATGGCGGACCGCATCGGCTCCCTCACCCCCGGCAAACGCGCGGACGTGATCGTCCTCGACCCGGGCACGCTCAATTTCGCGCCGCGCTTCGACTGGGTCAGTCAGATCGTGCTCAACGGCCAGCCGCCCAACGTAAGTCACGTCTTCGTGGACGGCCGGGCGCGCAAGGCGCACGGCGAACTGCTGGGCGTCGACACGGACACCGTCGTCAAGGAAGCCGAGCTGGCGGCCGCCCACGTCCGCGACACCACCTGAAGCGGTCCCCGCTCCTCCGCCCCCTCCGGCTCACCGCGGTCGCCACCCCGAGGAAGGCGAGGCGGGCCACCGTTTCGCCTTCCCGCTGTTCTGGCTCGTCGACACCCGCTCGGTGACCCGGATGCGGGCGGATGCGTTCCGGATGTCTGTGAGCAGCAACCGCCCACGAGTGAGGAGTTGGGGCGCTTCCGGGGCGCGTTCCCGCCCCGGACCCCCGCCGTATCGTGGGCGTACGACGCCCTCGTGGTCGTCCCGCACAGAGAGGCCCACCGCATGCGCCCACCCCCCGACGACCCGGCGGCCCCCACGATGGTCCATGTCCCCGGTGGCGCCGCGGACCTCCGGGACGACCGGCGCGGCACCCGCTGGCGGGCCGAGATCGCTCCTTTCCTGCTCGGCCGGTATCCCGTCACGGCGGACCTCCACCGTGCCGTCACCGGAGCGGATCTCCGTCCCTCCGCGAGCGGAGCCTCGCCCGTGACGAACGTCAGCTGGCTCGACGCGATCGACGTGTGCAACCGGATGTCGGCCCGGTCCGGACTGGACCAGGCCTACTCCCGCGATCCGCGGAGCGGGGAAGTGACCTGCGACGGGGCCTCCGACGGCTACCGCCTGCCGACCGAGGCGGAGTGGCAGTACGCCTGCCGGGCAGGTACCAGCGGATACCGGTACGGGGAGATCGACGACATCGCCTGGTACGCGGACAACTCCGGAGACAGGGTCCACGACGTCGGCGGCAAGGCACCCAATCCGTGGGGGCTGCACGACATGCTGGGCAACGTCTGGGAGTGGTGCTGGGATCTCTACGACGAGGAGGTCTACGGCTCCTACCGCATCTTCCGCGGCGGGGGCTGGGCCGAGTCGGCGCGGGGCTGCGGTGCCTCCGTGCGCCGCCGCAGCCACCCCTCGTTCGCGATCGACGACCTCGGCTTCCGGCTGGCCCGGACCTCGTCATGAGACCCGGCGGCCTCGCCCGGACCCGCTGCGTGCCCGCAACCGTTCCGTCGTGATGTCACGAGTCGTCGCGGCGGGAGGTTCCACCGAACGGCCGACCACCCGCCGTCCTTGCCGGATGTCCGGTCCATCGGCGGATGCGGGCCCCCGGGCGGGTACGCCGACCACGACCGCCCCACCGGGTCTGCCTCGGGCCGGCGCCGGCCCGGACCGCTCACCGGCGCGTTCAGCCGGTCGAACAGGTAACGGCGGGGCGGCTTGTTCATGTCCCGCACACCGGAGCGCCTCCTGCCCATGTCCCGCAGTCCAGCTGCCCATTCGATGCTCACGCTGCGCTCGCCGTGTTCTCGACATTGATTGACATTGAGAGGCTCTTCGTGACCAGACACCGCACTCTCCGCCCGACCGCTCTCGCACTGGGCACCGCCCTGGCCGCGCTGGCCCTGGCCGCGCCCGCCGAGGCGCACGGGCCGGCGGCCGACCCGCTGCCCGCCGTCACCCCCCGGGCCGAGACCCCGGCGCTCCACGACGACGAGGCGGGCGGCAACGCGGACGCGGACGACCCGGCGATCTGGCGCAACGCGAGCGACCCCGACCGCAGCCTGGTCATCGCCACCGCCAAGGAGGCCGGCCTGCGGGTGTACGACCTCGACGCACGCCAGGTGCAGGCGATCGAGCCCCCTTCGACGGCCGATCCGGACGACGCTCCGGGCCGGTTCAACAACGTCGACCTCGTGACCGGCCTCCGCCTGTCCTCCGGGCGCGCCGACGTCGCCGTCACCAGCGACCGCGGCAACGACCGGCTGCGGGTCTACCGCATCGACCGCGACCGCCCCGGCGGCCCGCTCACCGACATCACCGACCCGGCCGCCGCTCCGGTCTTCTCCGGCGGGCAGGACGAGATCAACGACCAGCGGACGGCGTACGGTCTGGCCACCTGGACCGACCGCACGACCGGGCGCTCCTACGCGCTGGTCAGCCGCCGTGAGCGCACCAGCATCGCCCTGCTGGAGATCACCGCCACCGCGGGCGGCAAGGTCGGCTACCGCAAGGTCCGCACGCTCGACCTGCCGTCCTCCTTCCGCCTTCCGAACGGCGCCACCTGGTCCCCGTGCGCCGAGCCCGGCGAGCTCCCCCAGGTCGAGGGCATGGTCGTCGACCCGGCCAACGGCATGCTGTACGCCGGTCAGGAGGACGTCGGCATCTGGCGCCTGCGTGCCGACCTCACGGCCGCCCCGCAACTCGTCGACAAGGTCCGCGAGTACGGCGTCCCGGGCGTGTACGACGAGGAGACCGAGGAGTGCGCCGCAGGCGCCGACCCCGGCTTCGGCGGCTCCCGGATCTCGGCCGACGTGGAAGGTCTGACGCTGCTGACCGAGTCCGACGGCGACGGGTACGTCCTCTCCTCGAGCCAGGGGGACAACACCTTCTCCCTGTACGACCGTGAGCTCGGGGACGACAACGAGTACGAGGGCGGCTTCCGCGTCACCTCCGCCTCGCAGACCCTCGACGGCGCGGAGGAGTGCGACGGCGCGGCCGTACTGAACGCCCCGCTCGGCACCAAGTACCCGCGCGGCCTTCTCGTCGTGCAGGACGGCCACAACACCTCGGCCGACGGCGGAGACGGCCGGGAGTCCACCGGCTTCAAGTTCGTGGACCTCGGTGAGCTGATGGACCGTATCGACGACTGACCCCGCCCCACTGCCCCACGGGGTGCGCCGGGTGCCGGACACCGCCCGGCGCATCCGTGGCGCCCACCGGCGGACGGGCAGTCGCAGCAGCGCCACGTCGACCTCGCCCGTGGCCAGTCCGGCGGTGGGGTCGGACCATTCCGTCTGCCGCACCCGCACCCGCACCCGCACCCGCACCCGCACCCGCACGGACTGTCGCAATGTGTTCGCCGCCCGGGGAACAAACCGCCGAGCCTCATGGTTGCTATATGCATGTAAAGCTTTCGCTTGCGCGGCCGCCGCCGGAGCCGGCGAGAGCGTCACACCCCTATTGAGGAGCCATGGTGCACTCCACCGTCGAACAGCCCGCAGATGTCGTCACCCGGCTTCGCGCCACCTTCCGCACCGGACGGACCAAGCCTCTCGCCTGGCGCACGGAGCAGCTGCGCGGCCTGCGGACCATGCTGACCGAGCACGGTCAGGAACTCGCCGCCGCGCTCCACTCCGACCTGGGCAAGAGCGAGCGCGAGGCTTTCCGTACGGAGATCGACTTCACCGTGCGCGAGATCGACCACACCCTGGAGCGGCTGGAGGACTGGCTGCGGCCCGAGCCCGTCGATGTCCCGCCGCACCTCGGCGGGGCGACGGCATGGACGGTGCAGGACCCGCTGGGCCTCGTCCTCGTCATCGCGCCGTGGAACTATCCGGCGCAGCTGCTGCTCGCCCCGGTGGTCGGCGCGCTCGCCGCGGGCAACTGCGTCGTCGCGAAGCCGAGCGAGCTGGCGCCCGCCACCTCGCGCGCCATCGCCGAGTTGCTGCCGCGGTACGTCGACAGCGATGCGGTGGCCGTGGTGGAAGGCGCCGTACCGGAGACCACCGCCCTGCTGGAGCAGCGTTTCGACCACATCTTCTACACGGGCAACGGCACCGTGGGCCGCATCGTGATGCGTGCGGCCGCCGAGCACCTCACCCCCGTGACTCTGGAGCTCGGCGGAAAGTCCCCGGCGTTCGTCGACCGGGGCACGGACCTGCAGACGGTGGCCTCCCGGCTCGTGGCCACGAAGTTCCTCAACGCCGGGCAGACCTGCGTCGCCCCGGACTACGTGCTCACCGACCCGCAGACCGCGCGCGAGCTCGAAGGCGCGCTGGAGAAGGCCGTACAGGCGGCGTACGGAACCGATGCGGCCGACTCGCCCGACTACGGCCGGATCGTCAACGAACGACACTTCGACCGGCTGACCGGCCTGCTCGGCTCGGGCCGCCTGGTCGTCGGGGGCGGGCACGACCGTACGCGCCGCTACCTCGCTCCGACCGTACTGGCCGAGGTCTCCCCGGACTCCCCGGTCATGGCAGAGGAGATCTTCGGTCCGATTCTGCCGATCGTGGAGGTGGAAGACCTCGACCGGGCCATCGCGTTCATCAACGACCGGGACAAGCCGCTGGCGCTGTACGCGTTCACGGAATCCGGAGCGACGCGTGAGCGCCTGGTGTCGGAGACCTCTTCGGGCGGCGTCGGTTTCGGTCTTCCGGTGGCTCATCTCACCGTGTCCGACCTGCCCTTCGGAGGCGTCGGCGAGAGCGGTATGGGCCGTTACCACGGCCACTACTCCCTGGAGACGTTCAGCCACCGCAAGGCCGTACTGGACAAGCCGCTCGGCTGATCCGTAAGCAGGCCACCCCCTCGGTGGCGGGCAGCGCGGTCCGTGGGGGGTGCCCGGCTCTTCACCGGCGGGAGATGCCGGTGATCACACTGGCCGGACTGCATGTACGACCAGGTCAAGGCGGCGGCGTACGAATCATCCTCAGCCGGTGGCCAGTCACCCGGTCGCCGGGCGCCCTGCACCGCGCCCGGGTCGTTGACGGAAAGTGACTCCACCCAAGCCGTACCCCCCGTATGCGGACCGTGCCGACGGCGCCGGCCCTTCACCGTGCTGGTCCGGCACCGCAGGGGAACACCCAGCACGCAACAGTCGGAAACGGGGAGGCGGGGAGACCTGGCCGTACTCTTTCTCAGACCTGCTCGAAGAGTTCCTGCACCGGCTGGAACGGATCGGGACGGACTTTCACCGCCGCTCTCAGCCCGTCGGCAACCGTACGGAACCAGGGTCTCCCGAGCTGCCCCCCGCCGCTTCCGGCACAACAGAGAGCTCGCGAGGGCGGACCCGTCATGCATGACCGGCCGAATCCGATCGATGTCCACCCCGCCCCCTCCGACTCGGCACTGCACCCGCACGGCCCCGGCCTGGCACCGGCAGCCCACCGGACAAGGGACGCGCAGGAAGCTTTGTGCCCGCCCGTCCCGGCCGGGGAGCGGCCGTTCGACTGGGACGAAGAACTGAACCAGCTGCTGCAGACCTCCGCACCGCACACCGCATCGGCCGTTCCGGCGTTTCCGCGTCCCCGCTCCCACAACCGCCGCAAACCCAGGCGGGCCAGTCCGCTCAGGGCCTGGCCGTGGCTGCAGGTGATCAGCCTCAGCATGGCGACACTGACCGCCTTCGTCGTGACAGCGGTCAGCGTGCTCGGCGCGATGGTCTCCTACGACCCGCTCAGACACCTGGCCGCCTCCGGTGTGGAACCCGGCCTGGTGCAGGGCTGGCCGCTGCTGGTCTTCGGTCCCTGGCTCGTGGCCTGCCTCACCGTGCTGCGCGCCGCGCTGCACCGTCGCCGCGCCTTCCATGCCTGGGTGGTCGTGGTGCTTTTCACCGCCATCGCCATCGCTCTCTCCGTCGCCCAAACCCCCAGAACCCTGCCCGGCACCGCAGTCGCCACCCTGCCCCCCACAGCAGCCCTGGCCTGCTTCCACCAGTTCATTCGCCAGATCACTCTCACCCGCCCCCGCCGCGCCCTCGCGCGCGCCGCCGCACACCGCGCCGACACCCCTTCCCGGCCCTGACAGCGCCCGGCCACCGGACACCGGACACACCCGGCCCGGTACTTCTTCCGCGTCACCGCGTCTTCGGCCGCCGGCGTGCTCGGAGCAGCGTCTCTGCCGACTGTGGCCGGTGGTCAGTGGCCGGTGGCGGTGCCTGATGCATGCATGCTCCTCGGCGGATTTTCGTCCGGCCGGACGACGGACCAATCCGCTGTGCGGCCGGCGCCGAATAGGGGGTGTGAGGATCTCCCGAAGGAACTTGGCCCGTAGCGGGCTTGCCGCGCTCAGCGGCCTGCTCTCCGGCTTCGCAGCGCTCGCCGTTGCCGAACTTGTTTCGGCGGCCGTCCGCCCCGAGGCCGGACCCGTCACCGCGGTGGGCGGCGCGGCGATCGACCGCACTCCGGCGCCCGTGAAGGACTGGGCGATCCGTAATTTCGGCGAGAG
>NZ_JBSFTV010000020.1:0-143404 GCF_053591455.1 Streptomyces sp. NPDC003016 | reverse complement strand
CGCCGCGCTCTGCGAGGCGCTCGAATGCCAGCCGGGAGACCTGCTGCGCTGGGAGGCCGGGGACGGAGCCGCGGACGGGTGACGCCGGCCGTCGGCGCCGGTGGGCGGGGCCGGTGGGCGGGGCCGGTGGGCGGGGCCGGTGGGCGGGGCCGGTGGGCGGGGCCGGTGCGGCGCGGAAGCCCCGCGCTGTCGCACGTTCCCTGGAAGTGCTTGTTCAGGGGCGGCGACAGCACGGGACCGGTCAGGAGGACTGACGGTTCGTCACTTCTCGTTGTCCGGGGCGGCCCCCGCCGCGCCCAGCCGCTCTCCCCGGCTCTCCGCGACCCGCTTGACGTCCCGCAGGGACTCGCTCAGCCGGCTGGCGAGGAAGTGCAGCTCGCCGCTGGTCACCCGGCGGTCCGCGAGCAGGTCGGCCGCGTGGCCCAGAAGGTCGTCCGCCATGCCGAGCTGGATGCTCTCGATGCCGTCCGCGACCCGTGACACACGGCCGGTGCCGTCACCCAGGACGTAACACGGCTTGCCCTGGGTCCCCGTCCAGGGCAGCAGCCGGAGCCTGTGCCACTCGCACTGCTCGCCGTTCACGCGTCGACCTCCACCCCGTGGACGAACCGGGGTCCGACCTCCACCCCGTGCACGGCGAGCCACAACGCGCGCCGCCGCGTCCGTTGCCGCCGCACTTCGGCCAGTTGCCGCTCGTGCACTTCGAGGTACGGGCGGACCAACGGGCCGGTCTCCTCGTGCGGAGGGCGCTCACCGGTGCGGTGGGCGGCCGGCCCTCCGACGTAGTCGCAGGAGTAGGGGTACGAGAACGGATACGCGCACGCGTACGCACGCGAGCCCGCCGGCCGATGCCGCCTCTGCCGGGGAACGGAAGCCGCAGCAGCAGCCACCCCCACGCACTCAGCTCGGCAGGCGTGGCGCGGGAGATCCGGGGCTCCACTTCGTCGGCCCACCGGGCCGCCAGGTCACGCGCTTCGGCCAGTCGGCCACGCCGAAGCAGGAGCCAGCACATGATGCCGGCCGTTGCCGCGCCGTGGAGCCGGTCGGGCGACTCGTCCATCGACCGCTCCAGCGCTACTTCTGCCGCACCGAACTGGCGCATCTGTGTCAGTAGCCAACCGGTGAGCTGCAGAATCTGCGCACGGACGACGCGCCCCTCGGGATCACTCCGCACCAGGGCGTCGGCATCCCGCACCAGCGAAGGAAGGATCGTGCTCAGCTCCACGAAACGGTCACCCGAGAACAACGGCATCGCGGCGCCCAGTGCCCGGCGCACCCCGGCGGCGGTCGGTGGCTCGTCCACGGTGTCGACCGCTGATGAGGTCAGGAGCGCCCGGCGCAAGGACTTCCACTGGTCGTTCGCCTCGACGACATCACCATCACCCTCGTCACAGGAAGCGACCACGAGTTGAGTGGTCGGCACCCGCAGCGCCGCCGCCAGCCGCCGCACGGTCTCCAGCCGCGTGTCCTCCCGCTCCCCCTGCTCCAGCTTGCGGATCAGGGACAGCGAGACTCCCGATTCCTTCGCGAGCTCGCGCTGTGACAACCCCCGGCGCCTGCGGACTTCACGGAGGCGGTCCCCGACATTGGCACCCATGAAATCGAGCGTACGCCCGGAGGCGGGTCACGAGCGTGGGAGTCTCCCGGAATCACCCGTTGGGCAACCGCCCATCGGGGCGCGCTCGTCGAGGCGGAAAACCAAGGAGGCCCGGTCCGTCGACCGGGCCCCTCAGATCCCCCTCCGTACAGGTCTTCCCGAATCCCCCCGGATCCCTCCCCGGAAGCCCTGATGCCACGTACGACCCGCAAGGTGGCGGAAGGGTTGCACGGCGGACCGAAGAAATTTGATTACGGCACGAGGCGACCGCGAAGTGATCGCGTCCGCAGCCTTTCGGTCACGAGGGAAGGACGTGCGTGACGTAGCGGTCGGCCACCTCTGCCAGGACTTCCGTGCCGTCCCGGGACCAGAGGGTCTCGTTGAAGATCTCCACCTCGATCGGCCCCGTGTAGCCGGCCGCGTCCACCAGGGCGTGGAAGCGGCGGAAGTCGACCGCGCCGTCGCCCAGCTGCCCCCGGCCCAGCAGGACGCCGGCGGGCAGCGGAGTGATCCAGTCCGCCAGCTGGAACGCGGCGATGCGCTCGCCCGCGCGGGCGATGCCGTCCGCGACGCGGTCGTCCCACCACAGGTGGTACGTGTCGACGACCACGCCCACCTGGTCCGCCGGGAAGCGTTCCGCGAGGTCGAGCGCCTGGTCCAGGGTCGAGACCACGCAGCGGTCCGAGGCGAACATCGGGTGCAGCGGCTCGATGGCCAGGCGTACGCCCCGTTCGGCGGCGTACGGCGCGAGTCCGGCCAGCGCGTCCGCGATGCGCTCACGGGCGGCGTGCAGGTCACGGCTGCCGGGCGGGAGGCCGCCGGAGACCAGGACCAGGGTGGCGGTGCCGAGAGCGGCGGCCTCGTCGATGGCCCGGCGGTTGTCGGCCAGGGCCGAGGCGCGGTCGGCGTCGCCGGCGCCCGTGAGGAAGCCGCCCCGGCACAGGCTGGTGACGGTCAGCCCCGCGTCCCGCATCAGGCGGGCGGCGCGCTCGACGCCGTACTCCTGGACCGGTGCGCGCCACAGGCCCACGCCGGGGACGCCCGCCTTCGCGCAGCCCTCGGCCAGCTCGGGCAGCGACCACTGCTTGATGGTCTCCTGGTTGAGGGAGAGCCGGGAGAGGTCACTCACTGGACTCACTGGTCTACTCCGTGCAGGGTGAGGAAGGTCTTCATACGGTCCTCGGCGAGGTGCGGGTCCGGGAACAGGCCCAGGCCGTCGGCCAGTTCGTACGCCCGGGAGAAATGGGGCAGCGAGCGGGCCGAGTGGAGGCCGCCGACCATGGTGAAGTGCGACTGGTGGCCCGCCAGCCAGGCGAGGAAGACCACGCCGGTCTTGTAGAAGCGGGTCGGGGGCTCGAAGAGGTGGCGGGACAGCTCGACGGTGGGGTCGAGGAGTTCACGGAACTTCTTCGCGTCGCCCGTGTCGAGCGTACGGACCGCTTCCGCCGCCAGCGGGCCCAGCGGGTCGAAGATGCCGAGGAGGGCATGGCTGAAACCGTGGTCGTCGCCCGCGATCAGTTCGGGGTAGTTGAAGTCGTCGCCCGTGTAGCAGCGCACGCCGTCCGGCAGGCGGCGGCGCAGGTCGATCTCGCGCTGGGCGTCCAGGAGCGAGATCTTGACGCCGTCGACCTTGTCGGGGTGCGCGGCGATGACCTCCAGGAAGGTGTCCGTGGCGGCGTCCAGGTCCGTACTGCCCCAGTAGCCGTCGAGCGCCGGGTCGAACATCGGGCCCAGCCAGTGCAGGATCACCGGCTCGGCCGCCTGGCGCAGGAGGTGGCCGTACGTCGCCAGGTAGTCCTCGGGGCCCCGGGCTGCCGCCGCCAGTGCGCGGGACGCCATGAGGATGGCGCGGGCACCGGTCGATTCGACGAGGGCGAGCTGTTCCTCGTACGCGGCCGTGACGTCCGGGAGGGCGGCCCCACCGGGCGGCAGTTGGTCGGTGCCGACGCCGCACGCGATCGCGCCGCCGACGGCCTTCGCCTCGGCGGCCGAGCGGACGATGAGTTCGCGGGCTCCCGCCCAGTCGAGGCCCATGCCGCGCTGCGCCGTGTCCATGGCTTCCGCCACGCCCAGGCCGTGCGACCACAGGTGGCGGCGGAAGGCGAGGGTGGTGTCCCAGTCGACGGCGGCGGCGGGCGCGTCGGGTGACACGTCGGCGTACGGGTCGGCGACCACGTGCGCCGCCGAGTAGACCGTGCGGGAGGTGAGGGGGGCGCCGTGGGGCGGGAGCGTGAGGGGTTCGGTGCGGGGTTCGTACGTGCGGTGCCCGTGCGCGCCGTGCGGGAGGTTGATCGTCACAACGACAGCTCCGGGACGTCGTGGCGGCGGCCCTCGGCGGACGCCTTGAGGCCGAGCTCCGCCAGCTGGACGCCGCGCGCGCCGGCGAGCAGGTCCCAGGTGTACGGCTCGCCGAGCGCGACGTGGCGCAGGAACAGCTCCCACTGGGCCTTGAAGCCGTTGTCGTACGTGTCGTTGTCGGGCACTTCCTGCCACTGGTCGCGGAAGGAGTGCGTGACCGGGAGGTCCGGGTTCCAGACCGGCTTGGGGGTCGCGCCGCGGTGCTGCGCGCGGCAGTTGCGCAGGCCGGCGACGGCGGAACCGTGTGTTCCGTCCACCTGGAACTCGACGAGTTCGTCGCGGTTGACGCGGACCGCCCAGGAGGAGTTGATCTGGGCCACCGCGCCGCCCTCCAGCTGGAAGATGCCGTACGCCGCGTCGTCGGCGGTGGCGGTGTACGGCTTGCCCTGCTCGTCCCAGCGCTGCGGGATGTGCGTCGTGACGTGCGCCTGGACGGTCGTGACCCGGCCGAACAGCTCGTGCAGTACGTACTCCCAGTGCGGGAACATGTCGACGACGATGCCGCCGCCGTCCTCCGCGCGGTAGTTCCAGGAGGGGCGCTGGGCGTCCTGCCAGTCGCCCTCGAAGACCCAGTAGCCGAACTCCCCCCGGACGGAGAGGATCTCGCCGAAGAAACCGCCGTCGATCAGGCGCTTCAGCTTGAGCAGGCCCGGGAGGAAGATCTTGTCCTGTACGACGCCGTGCTTGATGCCGGCGCCCTGGGCGAGGCGGGCCAGGGCGAGGGCGGCGTCGAGGCCGGTGGCTGTGGGCTTCTCCGTGTAGACGTGCTTGCCGGCGGCGATCGCCTTTCTGATGGCCTCCTCGCGGGCCGAGGTGACCTGCGCGTCGAAGTAGATGTCGACCGTCTCGTCGGCGAGGACGGCGTCGAGGTCCGTGGACCACTCGGTGAGGCCGTGGCGTTCGGCCATCTCCTCGAGCGCGTGTTCGCGGCGGCCCACCAAGACGGGCTCGGGCCACAAGGCCGTGCCGTCGCCGAGGTCCAGGCCGCCCTGCTCGCGGATGGCGAGGATCGAGCGGACGAGGTGCTGGCGGTACCCCATCCGGCCCGTGACGCCGTTCATGGCGATGCGCACTGTCCTGCGTGTCACGAAAGTTCCCTCCGTACGGCTATAGCAAGCGCTTTCTATGCGCTATGAAGCTAGCCTGCGGACAGCTGCCCGTACAAGACCCGGAGGACGACCAGATGACAGTGACCTTGGCGGACGTGGCGGCCCGCGCCCAGGTGTCGCCGGCCACCGTCTCCCGTGTGCTCAACGGCAACTACCCGGTCGCCGCCACCACGAGGGAACGGGTGCTGCGCGCGGTCGACGATCTTGATTACGTACTGAACGGGCCCGCCAGTGCGCTTGCCGCGGCGACGTCGGATCTCGTGGGGATCCTGGTGAACGACATCGCCGATCCGTTCTTCGGGATCATGGCCGGGGCGGCCCAGTCGCAGATCGGCGGGGCGGAGGGGGCCGGCTCCGGTGCGGGGCGGGCGGGGAGCGAGAAGCTCGCGATCGTCTGCAACACGGGGGGATCGCCGGAGCGGGAGCTCACGTACCTGACGCTGTTGCAGCGCCAGCGGGCGGCAGCGGTGATTCTGACCGGGGGCGCGATCGAGGACCCCGGGCACTCGGCGGCGGTCGCGGCGAAGCTCGCGAAGCTCGCGGACGGGGGGACGCGGGTGGTGCTGTGCGGGCGGCCGCCGTTGCCGCCGTCGTTGCTGGGGGACGGTGACGGGGACGGTGACGCGGTGGTGGCCGCGCTCACGTTCGACAACCGGGGCGGGGCGCGGCGGCTCACCGAACACCTGCTGGCACTGGGGCACCGGAGGATCGGGTACGTCGCCGGGCCGGTGGAACGCACGACCACGCGGCACCGGCTGGAGGGGCACCGGGAGGCGATGGCCGCGGCCGGCGTTGTCGAGGGGGGTGCGGGCGAGGATGAGCTGACGGTGCACGGGCCGTACGACCGGCAGTCCGGGTACGACGCGACGCTGGAGCTCCTGCGGCGGGAGCCGGGGCTGACGGCCGTGGTCGCCGCGAACGACACGGTGGCGCTGGGGGCGTGCGCGGCGCTGCGCGACTGGGGGCTGCGTATCCCGGACGACGTGTCGGTGGCGGGCTTCGACGACCTCCCGTTCTCGGTGGACACGGTGCCGGCGCTGACGACCGTGCGGCTGCCGCTGTACGAGGCGGGGGCGCGGGCGGGGCGGCTGGCCACGGGGCGGGAGGCGGCGCCGCCGGGGGGTGTCGCTTCGGTGGCGGCGGAGCTGATGGTGCGGGGGTCCACGGGGCGCGTGGGACGTGCGGGGGCTTCGCGGGGCTGAGTTCTGGGTGCGCGGGCGCGGGCGGGGGCGCGGGCGGGCAACCTGCGGGCACCCGCGCCCCGGAGGCTCCGGCCGGGGGCCCGGAGGTTGCCCCCGGACAGGCACAGCACGTCCCGGACACCACCTCCTGCGCGTCCCGTCCCCTCACGCCGGCAGGCAACCTGCGGGCACCGCGCGCCCCGAGGGCTCCGGCCGGGGGCCCGGAGGTTGCCCCCGGACAGGCACAGCACGTCCCGGACACCACCTCCTGCGCGTCCCGTCCCCTCACGCCGGTGCGGGTTGCGGTGTGAACCCCTGCGCGTCCCGCCCCCCTCACGCCGGTGGGTGGCAGGCCAGGAGCGTCCCCGTCCGGTGGGCAGCCCGCGGGTTGGGCCCGGTGGTCAGTGTGCGGTCAGTGCGTCCGCCACCTGGGTGAAGAAGCGTGCGTGCGCCGCGTGGCTGGCCGGGAGTTCCGGGTTCCAGGGGATCACGCGCGCGTTGCCCAGGCGGGCCGCGTCGAGGGGGGTCGCGTGGGCGCGGGTGTCCGCCAGGACGATCTGCGGGGCGAGCGACGCGGTTTCGGGCCAGCCGACGGTGGACCAGTTCGCACCGCTCCCGGCGGGCGGCTCCATCAGCCGTACGCCCAGTCCGGTGAGGGCGCGCAGGTCGGGCCAGGAGTGGGGCCGGGCGAGGTGGACCCGGTCGCCGGCCGGGGAGAGGGCCAGGACGCGGGGTGCGTCGCCCGTCGCGGCGGTACGCAGCCGTTCGCGCGCCGCGTCCAGGGCGATCGGGGGCTCCGCGCCGCCGAGTGAGGCCGCGAGTGCGGCGAAGCGTCCCCGGATCTCGTCGAGCGAACGCTCCTGCCCGACGTCGAGGACCACGACCGGCACCTGGGCTTCCAGGTGCTTGGCCGCGTCCGGATCGATTCCGTAGACCTGGCCGCCCCCGTAGCTGACGGCCACGACGAGGTCGGCCCCGGAGGAGAGGACGCGGTCGGGGTCGAGCGAGCCGCCCCCGCCGAAATAGGTGACCTCACCGAGCGGGAGCCGGCCGGACTTGGCGCGGTCGGGGGCGGGACCGTCGTGGTGGGAGCCGAAGACGCCCAGGGGAAGGAGGCCGTGGTCCCAGAGGGTCGCGCCCGCCTGGAGGTAGGCCACGACCTTGGTGGGCCACCGAGGGGCCGACGACACCTGTCCGCGGTCGTCGCCGAACTGCCATATCGCTGCTGCTTCTGTCATGGGCCAGTCCTGCCCCGCCGGAAGCCGCCGGAAGCTTCCGCACGCCGCCCAGCGGGCCCGGTGGTGAGCGTCGGCCCGGGTGACCCGCTGGTCCGTGCGGTGGCCGGTTCCGCTTACGGGGTGGACTACCGGGAAGTCGTGGTGGGGACGAATGATGTGCTGGCAGCCGCCCGGCAGGTCCACCGGCGCGCCGGGTTCACGCTCGTCGCCGAGAAGCCGCACCGCTCGTACGGAGCGGGCCCGGTGGACCAGGACCGGCGGTTCCCCATAGGAAGGAACACCACAGTGAAGTACGCCTTCTCCACCCTCGGGGTGCCGGGCATGCCGATGAGCGAGGTCGTACGGCTGGCGGCCGAGACCGGTTACGACGGCGTGGAACTGCGCGCGCACCCCGAGGAGCCGGTCCATCCGGGCATCGGTGCGCAAGAACGGAGGGACGTCGTCGAGCGGTTCGAACGCGCGGGTGTCGAGATCCTGGCGGTGGCGGGGTACGCCCGGGTGGCGGCCCCCGGCGAGGACGAGCCCGTCTACGAGGAGCTCCGCGCCCTGCTGGCCCTCGCGCGCGACCTGGGCGCGCCGTACGTCCGCGTCTTCCCCGGCGGCGGCGACGGGCAGAGCCAGGAGGAGGCGGACGCGACGGCGGCCCGGCGGCTGGGCCTGGCGGCCGAGACGGCGGCCGACCTGGGCGTGCGGATTCTGCTGGAGACGCACGACTCGCACAGGACGGGTGCGGCGGCCGCACGCGTCCTGGGGCCGGTCGGGCACAAGAACGTGGGTGCGCTGTGGGACGTGATGCACACCTGGCTGGGCGGCGAGACCCCGGCGGCTGCCCACGCCGTACTGGCCCCGCACCTCGGATACACCCAGGTCAAGGACATCGCGTCGGCCGACGACACGACCCCGTTGGCACTGGGGGCGGGCGTGCTGCCGCTGGGCGAGTGCGTCGCGCTGCTCGACGACGACGGGTGGGTGTGCTGGGAGTACGAGAAGCGCTGGTACCCGGCGGCGGCGGACCTGCCGGGGCTGCTGGCGGACGGGCGGGCGTACCTGCGGGGCCTGTCGGCCTGACCGGTGGCCTGACCGGTGGGCGTGAGGGGCGCTGAGGGGTTTCGGGTGCCCCGGCCGTCCCTTCCGTGCCTTTTCCGCGGGATCTCCGGGAGCGGAGGGAACCCGCGGCGAGCCGCGTCCGTCCCATCGGCGTACTGCCGGTGAGTCTCCGCAGAGCGGTGTCGGCACGCGCCGGCTCCCCCTCTCCAGCCGCCTGCGGCCGGCAGCACGGCCGCCACTGGTGCGCCCCCTCCGCATGCGCCAGTGGCGGCTCCCCGCCTTCCCCGTTCGGCCCCTTCGCCGTGCCCCGTCCGCGACACGGGCCCCTTTGTGCTGCCGCACCCTTGACCTGGCAGTTAGTTTCCGGATATCCGTGACTCCTTGGAAGTTTCCTTCAACTCCGTTGTCGAGTACGGCCGTAAGGAGCTCACGTGCACCACCACCGCACCTCCAGACGCACCCTGCTCACCGCGACCGCCGCCGCGGTGGCCGCGACCGCCGTCACCACCACGCCGGCCATAGCCGCAGGTGGGGAGTCCGCGAGGAGATCCACCCGGGACCGCCTCAAGCGCCTCGTCTCCCGGATGAGCCTGGAGGAGAAGGTCGGCCAGCTCTTCGTGATGCGGGTGTACGGGCACTCCGCGACCGAGCCCGACCAGGCCGACATCGACCTCAACCTGAAGGAGACGGGGGTCAGGACCGCCGCCGAACTCGTCGCGAAGTACCACGTCGGCGGCATCATCTACTTCACCTGGGCGCACAACACCCGTGAGCCTCGTCAGATCGCCGAACTGTCGAACGGGATCCAGCGGGCCGGGCTCGCCCAGGACACGCCCGTCCCCCTCCTCATCTCCACCGACCAGGAGCACGGCATCGTCGCCCGGGTCGGCAGGCCCGCGACCCTCGTGCCGGGTGCGATGGCGCTCGGGGCCGGCGGGTCGCGCGCCGACGCGCGGAAGGCGGCGCAGATCGCGGGGGCCGAGCTGGCCGCCATGGGCATCGTGCAGAACTACGCGCCCGTCGCGGACGTCAACGTCAACCCCGCCAACCCCGTCATCGGCGTACGGTCCTTCGGATCCGATCCGCAAGCTGTCGCCGGGATGGTCACCGCGCAGGTCAAGGGGTATCAGGGCGCCGGGATCGCCGCGACCTCCAAGCACTTCCCCGGGCACGGCGACACCAAGGACGACAGCCACTACGCCCTCCCGACGATCCGTCACACCGCCGAGCAGTGGGAGGAGCTGGACGCCCCGCCGTTCCGCGCCGCCATCGCCGCCGGCATCGACTCGATCATGACCGCCCACATCGTCGTACCGGCCCTCGATCCGGCCGAGGACCCGGCGACGCTCTCCAAGCCGATCCTGACCGGGGTCCTGCGCGAGCGGCTGGGGTACGACGGGGTCGTGGTGACCGACTCCCTCGCCATGGCGGGCGTACGCCAGAAGTACGGCGACGACCGGGTGCCCGTCCTCGCGCTCCTCGCCGGGTGCGACCAGCTGCTGAACCCGCCGGACCTGCCCACCGCCTGGAACGCCGTCCTCAAGGCCGTGCGGGACGGGGAGATCAGCATGGCGCGGATCGAGGAATCGATCCTGCGGATCCTGCTCCTCAAGGACAGGCTGGGGCTGTTCCGGAATCCTTACGCCTCGCCCAAGGACGTGGACCGGACCGTGGGCGTGCGCGCCCACCTCGCCGCGGCGGACAGGATCGCCGAGAAGACGACCACCCTGCTCGCCAACGAGGGCCGGCTGCTGCCGCTCAGCCGCCGTACGCACAAGAACGTGCTGGTGGTCGGGGCCGACCCCGCGTCGCCCTCCGGTACCACCGGGCCGCCCACCACCGTCGTCGCCGGGGCCCTGACCGCACTCGGCTTCACCGCCACGGCCCTGTCCACCGGGACCACCCCGACCCGGGCGAAGATCGACGAGGCGGTGGCGGCGGCCAAGGGCAAGGACGTGGTGGTCGTGGGGACGTACAACGTCTCGGCGACCAGTCCGCAGCGCACGCTCGTCCGCGAGCTGGCGGCGACCGGGGTGCCCGTCGTCACCCTCGCCATCCGCAATCCGTACGACATCGCCCAGCTCGACGGGACGGGGCTGCGCGCGAGCCTCGCGGCGTACTCGTGGACCGATGTCGAACTGCGCGCGGCGGCACGGGTCATCGCGGGTCATGCCGGGCCCGGAGGGAAGCTGCCCGTTCCGGTGCAGCGGGCGGACGACCCGGCGAAGGTGCTGTATCCGGTCGGGTACGGGCTGACGTATTAGGCGTGTGCGTGGTACGCCGGACCACCGGCGCACCACCACCAGGTGACGCAGAGCCCCCCGCACGTCTGGCGTGTGTCCGCCCCGGCGGTCGCCCGGGTGGACGTACGGGGGGTTCTGCATACACCGCACGGATCGGTCCAGGGGGGCCAGGGTGCTGGTGTGCACGCTGCTGCTCGCGGTGGCGGTTTCGGTGACTTCCTGTCAGGGGCCTTCGGGCGGCGGCCGCGTCGGCGCATCCGGTGGCAGCCCGGCCGGCACGGTCGTGCCCCCGGGGTACGGCACGGTCCTCCTCGGCGCCGGCGGATCGGCGGATCGGCGGATCGGCGACGGGGCCGTGCCGCGCGGGTACGCGTGCACGCGCAACCTGGAGGAGCCGCACCCCGGCGGTCCGGGGAAGGGCGGCGGGCCGCGGACGGTGGTCGGGGACTGCCTCTGCACCGTGCGCCAGGGGCAGGTGAAGGAGACGCCGTGCGACGGGCCGGGGGAGGGGGCCCCGCAGTTCGAGGTGGCCGCCGCCGTGCAGCGGCGGGCGCGGTGCCCGCCGGCGACCCGGCTCTACGCCCGCCCGGGCGGGGAGAGGGCGGTGGGGCGCGCCCGCCGGGTGTGAGTCCTCGTCACACCCGGCGGGCGCGGCGGTCCGGGCGGGCCGGCCGCATCGGTCGGACGCGTTACGGGCGCAGGGTCTGCCGCTGCTCCGTGCCGCGCTTGTCGAGCTTCGCGTCGTACGGCGCCAGCGGCTTCGCCTTCGACGGGTCCGCCTGGACGGCGGCCGGGGCCACGCCCGCCCATTCGAGGATCGCGGCGGTCGCCTCCGCCTTCTGCTCGGGGACCAGGCCCGCGACGTTGGCGCCGTGGTTGGCGCCGGGCGCGGTGTAGACGTGGGAGTCGCGCGCACCCTTGCCGAGGCGGAACGGCTCGGCACCCCACGGGTCGTTCTGCCCGTTCACGAACAGCATCCGCGTGGCGTTGTGCCGCACCCAGCGGTCCACGTCCCGCATCGCGCTCGGGTCGAACTTCATCGGGATGTCGCGCGGCACGTAGGCGCGCGGCTGGAAGAAGTCCGGGCCGTACTTCATGAGGCCGTCGAGGTGCGGGTACTTCACCTGCGGCGCGCCCAGCTGGGTGCCCGCCTGGTAGTAGTACGGCGTGTACGTCGCCAGGCTCTGGTCGCTGTACGCGGCGAAGCCGGAGATGGCGTCGACGTAGTCGTAGACGACCTGGTCGGAGGAGTCGGCGGCGGGCACGTCCGCGCAGTCGCTCTCCTTGCTGTACTGCCAGAAGGCCCACACGAAGTCGAGGACCGTCGACTCGTACGCCTTGTCCAGGCTGCCGACGGTGTCGAAGGTGGCGTTGTTGGCGTCCGCCCACTCCTTCAGCTTCGCGCTCAGCGGGCCGCGCCGCTCAAGTGCCTCGCGCTGCACGGCGTTCAGCGCGTCGCGGCACTCCTTGGTGCCGACGTTCCGGAAGAAGCGGTCGTACGCCGCGTCCTCCTTGTTCACCACGTCGTTGGGAGCGACGTACGCGACGACGCCGTCCATGTCGCGCGGGTAGAAGCGCTCGTAGTACGTCGCGGTCATGCCGCCCTTGGAACCGCCGGTGGAGAGCCACTTCTTGGAGTAGATCTTCTTCAGCTCCGTGAAGATGCGGTGCTGGTCGCTCGCGGCCTGCTGGATGTCGAGCTTGGACCAGTCGGCGGGCGACGGCCGGGACGGAGTGAAGAAGCGGTACTCCATCGACACCTGGTTGCCGTCGACGATCTGCGTCGGCTCACTGCGGCGCGGCGTCGTCGAGACGTTGTATCCGCTGGTGAAGAAGACCGTCGGGCGGTTCGTGTCCTTGTGCAGCAGGGTGATCCGCTGCTTGAACGTGCCCTTGGACGGCTGCCGGTGGTCGACCGGCTGGGTGTAGTTCAGTACGAAATAGCGGTAGCCGGTGTACGGCTTCTCCTCGACCAGGCTCATGCCCGGTATCGCGAGGATTCGCTCCTTGATGTCCTGTTGCTCCGGCTCCGCGGTGGTGACCGCTCCGGCCGGTGTGCTGCCGAGTCCCACGGTGCCTATGAGCACCGCGAACGACAGCAGCAAGCTGCGCGCCTTGCGCATTCGCCCTCCCCTGTTGAATCACAGACGACGGGGCGAACCTAGCGGGGCAACTCCCCGACCACCAGCCTCAGCAGAGAATCCAGCCGGTGGACGCCCCCCTGGCGCCGACCGAACCGTGCGCCCGCACACAGCGGTTGAGGGCGTAGACCGTCACCGGCCCCGCGCGGTGGGTGAACCGGCCGCTGTCCTTGGCGGTGCGGCTGCCGCGCGCCTGGATGGTGACGGACATGCTCTGCCGTGCGCCGGGGCGCTTGGCGACGGTGACGGCGCAGGCGTAGCGGCGGCTCTTGTAGACGCGCAGCTCACCGGTGGCGAAGGTGACCGTCTTCACCTTGCGGCCGGAGCAGGCCGAGGCGGCCTCGGCGCTTCCGGTGCCGGGGCCCGTGAGCACCAGGCCCGCCACCGCGACCGCCACGGCAAGTCCGTACATCAGGTGTCTTCTCATCGCCCCACCGAACACTCGCGGCCCTCTTCCCCCTCGTGAGCGTACGCACACACGTGCGTACGGACGCCCGAGGGGTGGGGCTCGGTTGCGCTCATCGTGGTGGGGATCCGAGGCGGGCGTACGGGTTCCGGGGTCCTGCCGCGCTCAGACCGCCGCCGGCTCGTCCTCCCCCACGAAGGTGCGCCACAGCCGCGCGTACGTCCCGTCCAGGGCCAGCAGCTCGTCGTGCGTGCCGTCCTCGACGACCCGGCCGTGGTCCATGACCACGACCCGGTCGGCCCGCGCCGCCGTCGTCAGGCGGTGCGCGACGACCAGGGTGGTGCGGCGGCCGGTGAGCCGGTCGGTGGCCTGGTTGACCTGGGCCTCGGTGGCGAGGTCCAGGGCGGCGGTCGCCTCGTCGAGAAGCAGGACGTCCGGGTCGACGAGTTCGGCGCGGGCGAGCGCGATGAGCTGGCGCTGGCCCGCGGAGAGGTTGCGGCCGCGTTCGGCGACCTCGTGGAGGTAGCCGCCTTCGAGGGTGGCGATCATGTCGTGCGCGCCGACCGCGCGGGCCGCCGCCTCGACCTCGGCGTCGGTGGCGTCGCGCCGCCCGTAGGCGATGGCGTCGCGGACCGTGCCCGCGAAGAGGTACGCCTCCTGCGGTACGACGCCGAGGCGGTGCCGGTACGCCGTCAGGTCGAGGTCGCGCAGGTCGGTGCCGTCGGCGGTGACCCGCCCCGAGGTCGGGTCGTAGAAGCGGGCGACGAGCTTGACGACGGTGGACTTGCCCGCGCCGGTCTCGCCGACGAAGGCGACGGTCTGGCCGGCCGGGATGCGCAGGTCGATCCCGCCGAGTGCCTCTTCGGGTTCGTCGGCGGCCCCGTACTGGAAGCGCACGTCCTCGAAGGCGATCTCGCCGCGCAGCGACAGGACGTCCTTCGGCCGCTCGGCGGCGGCGGTCGACGTGGGTTCCCGGAGGAGCTCCTGAATGCGCCTCAGGGAGACGGTGGCCTGCTGGTACCCGTCGAAGACCTGCGAGAGCTGCTGCACGGGCGCGAAGAACAGGTCGATGTAGAGGAGGTACGCGACGAGCGCGCCCGTGGTCAGCGTGCCCGCGTCCACCCGCCCCGCGCCGACGATCAGCACCGCGGCGGCGGCGACCGACGACAGCAGCTGCACGAACGGGAAGTAGACGGAGATCAGCCACTGGCCGCGCACGCGCGCCTGGCGGTAGCCGTCGCTGCGCTCGGCGAACCGCTCGGCGCCCGAGCGCTCGCGCCGGAACGCCTGGACGATGCGCAGTCCGGACACGGACTCCTGGAGGTCGGCGTTGACCACGCCGACCCGGTCGCGGGCCAGCTCGTACGCCTTGACGCTCGACTTCCGGAAGAAGTACGTGCCGATGATCAGCACCGGCAGCGTCACGAAGACCACCAGGGCCAGCTGCACGTCGATGACGAGCAGCGCGACCATGATGCCGAAGAAGGTGACGAGGGAGACGAAGGCCGTGACGAGACCGGTCTGGAGGAACGTCGACAGGGCGTCGACGTCCGTCGTCATGCGGGTCATGATGCGGCCGGTCAGCTCGCGCTCGTAGTAGTCGAGGCCGAGGCGCTGGAGCTGGGCGAAGATCTTGAGCCGGAGCGCGTAGAGCACGCGCTCGCCGGTCCGGCCGGTCATCCGCATCTCGCCGGTCTGCGCGGCCCACTGCACGACGACGGAGAGCAGGGCGAGCCCGGACGCCGCCCAGACCGCGCCGAGCGCGACCTGGGTGACGCCCTCGTCGATGCCGTGGCGGATCAGGACCGGCAGGAGCAGCCCCATGCCGGCGTCGACGGCGACGAGCGCGAGGCTGACCAGCAGCGGCAGCCCGAAGCCGCGCAGGAGGCGGCGCAGGCCGTACGACTCCTCGGGCCGGACGGCGCGCTCCTCGTCGACGTCCGGTACGTCGTCGGCCGGCGGCAGCGCGGCGACCTGGGCGAGCAGCTCGGGTGTGGCCGGCATGCCGGGGGCGTGGTCGGTGCCCCCGTCCCCGCCGGACGAGGTCTCGTCCCGTACCCACAGGTCGGGTGTGATGCCGCGCTCGGCGTCGAACTCGGCGTCCAGCTCCGCCTGCACGGACCGGTCGTCGGCCGGCTCCGGCGCCTTGGTGAGAAGGTGTCCGGGCGATACGCCGCCGAGCTCGTCGGGGTCGGTGAGCAGCCGCCGGTAGAGGGCGCAGCGCCGCTGGAGCTCCTCGTGCGTACCGATGTCGGCGAGGCGGCCGCCGTCGAGCACGGCGATGCGGTCGGCGAGGTTGAGGGTGGAGCGGCGGTGGGCGATGAGCAGCGTCGTACGCCCCGCCATGACGGTCTTCAGCGCCTCGTGGATCTCGTGCTCGACGCGGGCGTCCACGGCGGAGGTGGCGTCGTCGAGGAGGAGCAGGCGGGGGTCGGTGAGGATGGCGCGGGCGAGGGCGAGGCGCTGGCGCTGGCCGCCGGAGAGGGTGAGGCCGTGTTCACCGACGGCCGTGTCGTAGCCGTTCGGCAGCTCGGAGATGAAGTGGTGCGCCTGGGCGGCGCGGGCGGCGGTCTCGATCTGCTCGTCGGTCGCGTCCGGCAGCCCGTACGCGATGTTGGCGCGGACGGTGTCGGAGAACAGGAAGCTGTCCTCCGGTACGAGCCCGATGGCGGCCCGCAGCGAGTCGAGGGTGAGCTCGCGGACGTCGTGCCCGCCGACCAGGACGGCGCCGCGGGACACGTCGTAGAAGCGCGGGAGGAGGAGGGAGACGGTGGACTTGCCGCTGCCGGAGGAGCCGACGACGGCGACGGTCTCGCCGGAGCGGATCTCGAGGGAGAAGCCGTCGAGGACGGGCCGGTCTTCGGTGTAACCGAAGGTCACGTCGTCGAACTCGACGGTCGCGGGGGCGTCGGCGGGAAGTTCCTTGGTCCCGTCCTCGATGGACGGCTCGGTGTCGATCAGCTCCAGGACGCGCTCGACGCCGGCCCGCGCCTGCTGGCCGACGGTGAGGACCATGGCGAGCATGCGGACGGGGCCGACGAGCTGGGCCAGGTAGGTGGAGAAGGCCACGAACGTACCGAGGGTGATCTGTCCGCGCGTCGCGAGCCAGCCGCCGAGCGCGAGCATCGCGACCTGGCCGAGGGCGGGCACGGCCTGGAGGGCCGGGGTGTACCGGGAGTTGAGCCGGACGGTCCGCATGCGCCCGGCGAAGAGCCGCCGGCCGACCTCGCGCAGCTTGCCGGTCTCCTGCTCCTCCTGGCCGAAGCCCTTGACGACGCGTACGCCGGAGACCGCGCCGTCGACGACGCCCGCGACGGCGGCGGCCTGGCCCTGGGCGTACCAGGTGGCCGGGAAGAGCCGGGTGCGGCTGCGCCTGGCGATGAACCAGAGGGCGGGGGCGACGGCGAGGGCGACGAGGGTCAGGACCGGCGAGAGCCACGCCATGATCCCGAGCGAGATGAAGAACAGCAGGAAGTTCCCGATGGTCATCGGGAGCATGAAGAGGAGGCTCTGGATGAGCTGGAGGTCGCTGGTGGCGCGGCCGACGACCTGGCCGGTGGAGAGTTCGTCCTGACGGCGTCCGTCGAGGCGGGTGATGGTCCCGTACATCTCGGTGCGCAGGTCGTGCTGGACGTCGAGGGCGAGGCGGCCGCCGTAGTAGCGGCGTATGTAGGTGAGGACGTACACGACGACGGCCGCGGCGACCAGCAGCCCGGTCCACGCGGCGAGGGACTTGGAGCCGTCCCCGATGACGTCGTCGATGACCACCTTGGTGATCAGCGGGACGAGCGCCATGACGGCCATGCCGCCGAGCGACGATCCGAGTGCGAGCACGACATTGCGCCGGTACCTCCAGGCATAGCCCGCCAGCCGCCGTGCCCACCCTTGATCTGCCGCCTCCACTGGTGCCTCCCGGTCGTCCCGACGTTCTGATCTGCCGGAAGTCACCAACGCGGTGAGGTGCGGATTTCATCCCGCCGTTACGAATACCGGTCTCTGGTCCTAGGACCGCCACCCGTTCGGCGGGCTTCGCGGACGTTTCGTCGCGCCGTGCGGAAGTCGTCCGCGCGGAGGGAGCGAAGACCGCCTGCCGGACAGCACATGAACCCGCGCGCGATGTGTTCGTCGTATGCGTCCGCGACACCCGGCAAGGAGGGCCGTAAGGGTCAGCCGCGCCCGGTGGAAGCTCGCCCGGCCGGTGCGGGCGATGGACGCCTCGTTGAGCGTGCAGCTCGACGGCGATACGTCCGTGGTGGCGTTCCGCGCACGTACCACCGCCGCCTGACCGGCGCCCCGGTCAGGGCTGCGGCACCGCCGGTATCACCTCGCGCGGGGTCTGCGTCGGGGCGTACAGGGTGGAGGCGGAGGCCGTGGGGTTGAGGGCCTTGTGGATCGCGCGGGACACGGCCTGGATGGTGTTCACGCCGTCGTTCATGGTGGCGTTGTCGTGGGTGAGCACGGTGATCGCGTAGTCGTGGCCGTTGCCCGTGAACGCGCCGACGGAGTGGACCCGCCAGCCGTGCGTGGAGCGGGGCAGCCAGCCGTTCTTGACCTGGATGGTGGCGGAGGACGGGGCTCCGGCCGGAGTGCCCCAGCGCTGGGAGGAGATGACCCTGCCCATCAGGCCGAGGGTGTACTTGCGCGCGTTGTTGCTCAGGACGGTGTTCTCCGCGGTGAGCAGCGCGAGCAGCTTCTGCTCGTCGCGGGCGGTGATCCGGGTCAGGCCCCAGTAGCCACCCGTGCCGGGGACGGTCTGCGTCATCCCGGCGGCGGCCAGGAAGCCCTTGATCTTCGTCATGCCGAGCTGGCGCCACAGCGTGCTGGTGGCGTTGTTGTCCGACGTGGTGATCATGTCGGTGGCGAGCTTGGCCTCACGGGACGTCAGGTAGCGGTCGGTCTTCTTGGCGTCCCACAGCAGCGCGGCGAGGACCGTCACCTTGACCACGCTCGCGGAGTCGTACTTCTGCGTGGCGCGCAGGGTGCAGGTGGTCCTGGTGGTGCGGTCGTACAGCGAGACGGCCGTCGTGGACCTCCGTCCCTTGAGCGCGGCGGTGATGTCCTTCGTCAGTTTGGCCGCGAGGCCGGCCCTGCCCGAGGTGCAGGCCACCGTCGGCGCGGTGGCAGCGGCGGCGGGCGCCGCCGCGGCGACGGGAGCCAGCGCGCCCAGTGCCAGTGCTGCGGCGATCGCGCCGCGGTGTATGCGGTGGTGCGTCATGGTATGGCTCCCCGTCCCCTTTGTGTTCCTGGCTGAAATGACTCTTCAGGGGCGGAAAGGTTGCACGGGACGCGCGCGCGGAAGGGAAGTTCTTCACGACATTCTTCTGGGTGGTGCTGCCTTCTCCGAAGGAAGTGGGGGGCGCGGCAACCGCCGAGCCGAGCGAGCCCCAGCTCTGCGGGCAGCTCTGCGCGACGCGCGCCGCGCCCCTGCGGTCGACACCCCGCCTGCTGCCCCGGGGAAGGAGCACTCGGCGTCGGCCCGGCCGGTACCGAGTGCCCGACCGGGCCGTCAGATCAGAGGTGCGTCGGGGCGAACATCCGCAGCAGGGCCGGGAGTACGAGCACCGAAGGACCGGGGGCGGAGAAGGACTCGGCCAGGTCCTCGGCCAGGGTCTCCGGGGTCGTGCGGCGCGCCGGTACGCCGAAGGACTCGGCCAGGGCGACGAAGTCCGGGCGGGACAGTTCCGTGCCGGTGGCCTCGTCGAAGGCCTCGGTCATGTACTCGCGGAGGATGCCGTAACCGCCGTCGTCCACGATCAGCCAGGTGACCGGGAGGTCGTGCTGGCGGGCGGTGGCGAGTTCGGCGATCGAGTACATCGCGCCGCCGTCTCCGGAGACCGCGAGGACGGGACGGGTGGGGTCCGCCGCCGCCGCGCCGAGCGCCGCCGGGAAGGCGTAGCCGAGACCGCCCGCACCCTGCGCCGAGTGCATGGTGTTGGGATGGCGGGGGTCGAAGGCCGACCAGGCCCAGTACGCCAGGATCGTCATGTCCCAGAAGCTGGGGGACGCGTCCGGCAGCGCCTCCCGCACGGACGCGAGCAACCGCTGCTCCAGCGGCAGGTCCTGGGACGCGATGCGCTCCCGTACCTTCGCCAGGACCTCGCTCACGCGCTCGCGCGCCGTCCCGTCCTCACGGCCCTCCACCGTCTCCAGGAGCGCCGACAGCGCCAGGCGGGCGTCCGCGTGGATGCCGAGCGCCGGGTGGTTGGACTCCAGCTTGCCGAGGTCCGCGTCGATCTGGACGATCCGGCCGCGCGGCTCGAACGTGTGGTAGTTCGAGGACAGTTCGCCCAGGCCCGAACCGACGACGAGCAGGACGTCCGCGTCTTCGAGGAAGTCCGTCGTGTGGCGGTCCTCCAGCCAGGACTGGAGGGAGAGCGGGTGCGTCCACGGGAACGCGCCCTTGCCGCCGAAGGTCGTGACGACCGGCGCGTCCAGCTTCTCGGCGAGCGCGAGCAGCTTGCCGGAGGCGTCGGAGCGTACGACACCGCCGCCCGCGATGACCGCCGGGCGGGCGGCCGTCGACAGCAGGTGGGCGGCGACGGCCGTCAGCTCGGGACGCGGGGGCAGTTCGCGCGGGGTCGCGTCCATCGCCGTGACGACGGGGAGGGAGGTCCGCGCGAGCAGGACGTCCTGGGGGATCTCGACCCACACCGGGCCGTGCGGGGCGGTCAGGGCCGACTCCCACGCCTCGGCGATCGCCGACGGGATCTGCGACGCCGTACGGACCGTGTGGACCGACTTCACGATGTCCCTGAACGACGCCTTCTGGTCGCGCAGTTCGTGCAGGTAGCCGTGGCGGCCGCCGCCGATGCCGGCCGACGGGACCTGGCTGCTGATCGCGAGGACGGGCGCGGACGCCGCCGCCGCCTCCTGGAGCGCGGCGAGGGAGGTGAGGGCCCCCGGGCCGGTGGACAGGAGCAGCGGGGCCGCCTCGCCCGTGATCCGGCCGTACGCGTCGGCGGCGAAGCCCGCGTTGTTCTCGACGCGCAGGCCGACGTACGAGAGGGAGGACCGGCGCAGGGCGTCGAACACGCCCAGCGCGTGCTGGCCGGGCAGCCCGAAGACGGTGGTCGCACCGAGACCGGTGAGGGTCTCGACGACGAGGTCGCCGCCGTTGCGCCCGGGGGGCGGGTTCAGGGCGGCCTCGGTCTGCGCCCCGGTGGGGCGCAGCACCAGGTCGTGGTCGTGGGTCACCTGTCGGTCCGGGAAGCCGCGATCTGCCGGGACATGATCGTCGTCAGCTCGTACGCCGTGTGGGAGGCCGCCACCGACGTGATCTCCGCGTGGTCGTACGCCGGCGCGACCTCGACCACGTCGGCCGAGACCAGGTTGCAGGAGGACAGGCCGCGCAGGATCTCCAGCAGTTCGCGGGAGGTCATGCCGCCCGCCTCGGGGGTGCCGGTGCCGGGCGCGTGGGCCGGGTCGAGGCAGTCGATGTCGATGGAGATGTAGAGGGGGCGGTCGCCGATGCGCTGGCGGAGCTGGTCGGCGACCTCGTCGGCGCCGCGCCGGTAGACGTCGGCGGAGGTGACGATGCCGAAGCCCATCTTCTCGTCGTCGGTCAGGTCCTGCTTGCCGTACAGCGGGCCGCGCGTACCGACGTGGGAGAGCGCCTCGGTGTCGAGGATGCCCTCCTCGACGGCCCGGCGGAACGGCGTGCCGTGGGTGTACTCGGCGCCGAAGTACGTGTCCCAGGTGTCCAGGTGCGCGTCGAAGTGGAGCAGGGCGACCGGGCCGTGCTTCTTCGCGACCGAGCGGAGGATCGGGAGCGCGATGGTGTGGTCGCCGCCGAGCGTCATCATGCGGGCACCGGTGGAGAGCAGGTCGTCGGCCGCGGCCTCGATCGTGTCGACGGCCTCGTTGATGTTGAACGGGTTGGCGGCGATGTCACCGGCGTCCGCGACCTGCGCGAGCGCGAACGGCGAGGCGTCCTGCGCCGGGTTGTACGGGCGCAGGAGGCGCGAGGCCTCGCGGATCGCGTTGCCGCCGAAGCGGGCGCCGGGGCGGTAGGAGACGCCGGAGTCGAAGGGCACGCCGACCACGGCGACGTCGGCCCGGCCGCCGACCTCGTCGAGGCGGGGCAGCCGCGCGAACGTCGCGGGGCCCGCGTACCGCGGGATGCGGGAGGAGTCGACGGGACCGCGGAACTGCTGCTCGCTGCTGCTCATGTGAAATGCCTTCCTTCGCACGCTTATTTGCGCTTTGTTTATATTTTCGACTTTAGCCCGGCAGGGGGACGGGCGCGGACTCGGGCTCGTCCTCCGCGCCCCGGCCCGCCAGCCGCTCGCGCCAGGCGGCCAGGACGGCGGGGTCGGTCGGGCGGGTGGCGAGGCTGACGACGACGTACGCCGCGAGTGACAGCAACAGGCCGTAGTAGACGGGCTGGTTGGCGAGGATTCCGTACCGGGCCATCAGGCCGACGACGGCGAGGCCCCCGGCGGCGACGGCCGCCAGGGCGCCGTACACCGTGCCGCGCTTCCACAGCAGGCCGCCGAGGATCGGTACCAGCAGGCCGCCGACCAGCAGGTTGTAGGCGACGGTGAGCGCCTCGACGACGTTGTTCAGGGCGATCGCGATGCAGACGACCGCGACGCCCATGATCAGGATGAAGACGCGGTTGCCGCGCACCTCGTCATGGGCGTCATGGGCTTCGTGGGCTTCGTGGGCTTCGTGGGCTTCGTGGGCTTCGTGGGCGTCGTGGGCGTCGTGGGCTTCGTGGGCTTCGTGGGCGTCGTGGGCTTCGCCGCCCGGCCCGTCCTTCGACACGGCGCCGCGCAGCCGCGACCAGATGTCGTTGTTGGCGACGGTGGCGCAGGCGATCAGCGCGCCCGACGAGGTCGACATCACGGCCGCCAGCGCCGCGGCGAGGACCAGGCCGCGCACGCCCATGGGCAGCTCGTCCTTGACGATGGTCGCGAAGGCGTCGTCGGCGTGGGCGAGGTTCGGGTAGAGGACCTTGGCCGCGGTGCCGATGACGGCGCCGGCGAGGGCGTAGACGAGGCAGTACGTGCCGGCGACCGTGCCGCCGTAGCGCGCGACCTTGTCGCTGCGGGCGGTGAAGACGCGCTGCCAGATGTCCTGGCCGATCAGCATGCCGAACGTGTAGATCAGCACGTACGTGAAGATCGTCTCGCCGCCGATGCCGAGCGGGTCGAAGTACTCGGTGGGCAGCTGCGCCTTCATCTCGCCGAAGCCGCCGGCCTTGACGACCGCGATCGGCAGGAGCAGGAGCAGCACGCCGATCGTCTTGACGACGAACTGCACCATGTCGGTGAGCGTGATCGACCACATGCCGCCGAGCGTCGAGTACGCGACGACGACGGCGCCGCCGAGGATGATCGACAGGGCGCGGTCCATGCCGAAGATGACGTCGAAGATCGTGGCGTACGCGATGGTCGACGTGACGGCGAGCATGAGCGTGTACGCCCACATGACGACGCCCGAGATGATTCCGGCGCGGCCGCCGCCGTAGCGGAGGTCGAGCATCTCGGAGACGGTGTAGACCTTCAGGCGGGCGATGCGCGCGGAGAAGAAGACGCTGAGGGCGAGGAGTCCGAGGCCGATGGCGAAGACCATCCAGGCGCCGGAGAGACCGTACTGGTAGCCGAGGCCGACGCCGCCGATGGTGGAGGCGCCGCCGAGGACGATGGCGGCCATCGTGCCGGAGTACATGGCGGGCCCGAGGCGGCGGCCCGCCACCAGGAACTCGCTCTTGGACTTGGCGCGGCGCATGCCCCACCAGCCCATGGCGACCATACCGGCCAAGTAGACGACGATCACTGTGTAGTCGACGGCCATGGGCCCTCCTTCGCGCGCTCAGTGGCGTGTCGTGCAGAGATGGGTGCGGAGCGCGGCAGCTCTTCTGCGGGGACATCCGCCCGTACCCGCGGCCACCGGTCGGGTCGACATTAAGTGGCTGAAAGGCGACGCTGAAGTGTACGTTTCCTCTACTTTCCGCACTTCAGATGGATGGACCATCCATGCCGGTCACTCCTGGCCCGCCTTCTTCTCCCCCTTCCTCCCCTCCCCCTCCTTCCTCCCCTCCCTCTCCTCCATCCGCTTCCCCTCCGACCCCGTCGGTTTCGCTGGCGGCGCTGCTGGCGCGGGAGGAACTCGGCCTGCGCCGGATCGCGGGCCCCGAGGACGCGGATCTGCACTGGGTGCACACGTCGGAGATGGCCGACCCGTACCCGTACCTGCTCGGCGGTGAGCTCCTCCTGACCGCGGGAGTCCTGCTCACGGACCCGGACCGGTACGTGTCCCGGGTGGTGGAGGCGGGCGCGGCGGCGCTCGGTTTCGGCGTCGCGCCGGTGTACGACACGGTGCCGCCCGCCCTGGTGGCCGCCTGCGAGCGCCACGGCCTGCCCCTGGTGGAGGTGGCGCCCGCGACCACGTTCTCGGGGGTCGCCCGCGCGGTGTGGCGACTGATGGCGGAGGCCCGCCACCGCGAGCTGCGCCGGGTCGCGCAGGCCCAGCAGGGCCTGGCCACGGCGGCGGCCCGCCCCGACCCGGTCCCGGCGGTGCTGCGGCAGCTGACCGCGCGGCTCGACGGGGGCGGGACGTGGGCGGTGCTGCTGTCGGCGGAGGGCGCGCCCCTGGCCACGGCGGGGCACCCCCCGTCCCCGGAGGCCCACGCGGCCCTGACCCGGCTGACCCGGGTGGTGAACCCGCCCCCGGACGAGGCCCCCACCCGGGCCGTGCCCGCCTCCGCGACCGACACCGCCGCCGGCAGCCATCTCGCCGCGTACGCTCTCGCGGGCGGCCAGCGGCTCGTCCTCGGGGTGGCCTCCGAGCGGCGCGAGGCCGGGGACCACACCATCGCGGGCGTCGCCGTCGTGCTGCTCTCCCTGCTCACGACGCCGCACCAGGGCGCCGCGGAGTCCGCCCGCGCCGCCGCGCTGGTACGGCTGCTGCTCGGCGCGGACGCCGGTGACGTGGCGCCGCTGCTCGGCGCGGACGAGTGGACCGTGGTGCACGCCCGGCCGGCCGGCGCCGCCGGCGGCCGCGATCCGCTCGCCGCCTCGGCGCTCGGTGCGGCGCTCGGCAGCGCGCTGGTGGACGCGGCGGACGAGGAGGGCGCCGTACGGGTCCTGCTCGGGGGCGGGGCCCGGGACATCGAGCCGCAGCCCGGCTGGGTCCTCGGCGTCAGCTCCCCCGTGCCCGCGCACGACCTGCCCGCCGCCGACACCCGCGCCGCGCGGGCCGCGCGCCGCGCCGAGGCCACCCGGTCCCCCCTGGTGCGCGACCGCGGCGACGCAAGCTCCGGTCTCGCCTCGCTGGTCGCGCCGGAGGACGCCCGCGCCCACGCCCGCGCGCTGCTCGCCCCGATCGCCGACTCGCCCGCCCTCGTCGCCACCCTGCGCACCTGGCTCTCCCTGCACGGAAGCTGGGACCGTACGGCCGTCGCGCTCGACGTCCACCGCAACACCGTCCGCCAGCGCATCGCCCGCTGCGCCGCCCTCCTCGACACCGATCTGGACGACGCGGACGTGCGGATGGACCTGTGGTTCGCGCTGCGCCGGCTGTGAGCCCGGAGCAGGACGTGAGCCGCAATGAATGCCGAGATCGCGCTCCGCGGACCTACGCGATGTCACCCATCCACATGCGCCGCCCCAGCTCGTCGAGTTCCGCCTTGCGCTCCTCGTACTCGGGAAGGGCCCGCCCGAGCAGCGCCCAGAAGTCCGGGCCGTGGCCGTGGATCCTGACATGGGCGAGCTCGTGGGCGACGACATAGTCCACGAGGTGCATGGGGAGCTGAAACAGCGGCCGGCCGAGACTCATCCGCCCCTTCTCCCTGTTGTCCGGACCCGGCCGGTAACTGCCCCAGCGTCCACCGAGATCGGACACGTCCAGGGCGGGCTCGGGAACTCCCATGCGGGCCGCCCATGGCTGAAGACGCCCCAACGCCCACCGTCGGCCGGCTCGGCAGTACCAGGCAGTGAGCGCCGCACGCCCCAGAGCGGACTCGGCGGCCTGCGTCGCGCTGAGAACGAGCCGTCCGGCGACCAGCCGCACAGGGGCCTCCCCCGCACGCTCTTCGTCGATGGTGAGCCGGCGGTCAGTGCCGTCGTACGAAGCCCAGCGAGCGTAGGAGTTCTGCACCGCGCCGCTCATGTCGGTCATCGCGGCGAGGACATTCGACTTGCCCGAAGCGTTCGCGCCGAAGATGCCCACCAGTGGGAGCACACCCACCTCGCCACCCGCCAGCTCGACGCACCGCGCGGCGGCGCTCGGCTCGTCCCCGGGTGCGACGAACGTCAGCTCCTGCTCGTCGCGCAGTGACCGCACATTGGCCGTGCGGAATCTCAGCAGCACGCCGGCCCCTCTCCGCCGTCAGCGTAGTAGGTGGGCACGACAGCGGCGCGCCCAGGTTCCGGCCGCGCCGCTGCGGAGCTGTGGTCAGCCCTTGGGGGAGCCCCCGGGTCAGTAGAGCTTGTTGACGGCGGTCTTCGTCGTCGTGCGGAAGGCGGTCAGCGGGGCGTCCTTGAAGTCGCCCATCTGCCCCCAGCGGACGAGGGTGACGGTGCGGCCGTCGCGGCCGACGGAGAAGAGGTGGATGTCGGTGATGCCGATCTGCGGGTCGGCGGTGTCCAGGCTGTAGACCCAGGCACCCTCCTCGACGGCGAGCTTGCCGTGGGAGGCGCTGACGGCGTGCAGGCCCGGGTTCTGCCGCTCCAGCAGGGGCCCGCAGCCGGCGAGGGCCTTGCGGAGGGTGTCGACCAGCTTCACGGCGTCGGCCTCGGTGCGGGCGACGGTGGTGATCTGGACGCCGTTGGTGTCGAGCTCGGTGTTGAACTCGCGGTAACGGGTGTTCTGCGCCGGGATCTTGTACGGGGCGCAGAGGGCGCCGCCGTTCTCCGGGATGCCGGTGAAGACCTGGGTGGCGGTCCACGGCGTCGACGACGGCGGCATCTGGGAGGCGGCGAGGAAGGCGGGCTGGGCAGCGGCCTGCGCCGGGGCCGTGGCGAGGGCCGCGAGGCCCAGGGCCGCAGCGGCGGCGGTGGCGAGTGCGGTACGGAACTTGTTCATGGTGGTGGATCCCCCGTCGGGTCGTTCGGTCAGTGCTCGACCAGCTTCGGGCCGGCGGCCCGCCGCCTGCAACGGCGACGCGCCCTCCACCCGTCCCGGAACCATTCCACCCCCACTGACGTGCAAGGACATGAAGCGTGGGACGCAGGGTCGAGGGGGATGGAATGCAGAAGGACGCCACCGTCGAGGAGTTCGCGCGGCTCGTGCGCGCGCTGAAGGCGCGGGACGGGCGCAGTTACGAGGCGCTGGGCCGGCGCCTGAGCGTCAGCGCGTCCACCCTCCACCGCTACTGCTCGGGCGCGACCGTCCCGGAGGAGTTCGCCGTGGTCGACCGTCTCGCCTTGCTGTGCGGGGCGGACGAGGAGGAGCGGCGGGCCCTGGATGTGGCCTGGAGCCGCGCGGACCGCACCCGTCGCCCTCCGGTGCCGGAGCCCGACGCGGAGCCCGAGCCCGGCCCGGAACCGAAGCCGGCTCCGGAGCCCGAGCCCGAGCCGGCCCCGGAGCCTGCGTCCGGGGCCGGGCCCGAGCTGGAACCCGTGCACGCGCGCGTGCCGGGCCTCCCGTCCGAGCGGCGGAGGCGCCGGTGGGGGTGGGGGTGGGTGGGCTTGGTCGGCGGGACGCTGGCGGTCGTGGGGGCGGTGACGCTCGGAGCCGTACTCCTGCCCGGGAAGACCCGGGAGCGGGCCGCCGAACCACCGGCGCCGCTGACGTGGACGGTCGCCTCGCACATCTTCAAGAACGGGTGCGGGCACACCTACCTCGTGGAGCGGACGCCCCCTCCCCCGCCGGAGGCGGCCGATGCGCGGAGCTGGGCGGCGGCGCAGGGGGCCGTGGACGGCGGGGAGACGCTGGTGCGGGTGTCGGTGCAGGGGAAGGGCACGGCGGCGGTGGTGCTCCAGGCGCTGCACGTGCGGGTGGTGGAGCGGGGCGCGCCGCTGCCGTGGGCGGCGTACCGGATGGATGGCGGGTGCGGCGGGGCGGTGACACCGCGCCGTTTCGAGGTGGACCTGGACCGGCCGCGGCCGGTGGCGCGGGCGCTGGACGGGTACGACGCCTCCGGGGAGGAGGGCCGGACTCTCCCGGCGGTCTCCTTCCCGTACGCGGTCAGCGCCGCCGAGCCGGAGGAGCTGCTGGTCTCGGCGGGGGCGGCGGGGTGCGACTGCCGCTGGTACCTGGAGCTGGAGTGGAGCTCGGAGGGGCGCCGGGGCACGGTCCGGATCACCGACGACGGCCGGCCGTTCCGCACGAGCGGTCTCCGGGGCCGCCCGGTGTGGGAGTACGACTCCGCCGGCCTTCGCTGGGTCCCCGGCGAGGTGCCCGGGGCCTGAGCGGCGTGATCTGGGCAACCCTGGGCGCCCCAGATCTGGACAGCGGCGTGAACCCACCGGTAACTTCGACTGAGCAAGCGCTTAGACAAGTCGGGTCGAAGCCTGAGCTGAAGACAGAGGGAGGGCGTCGTCGTGCGCCGTAGCGTTTTCAACGAGGACCACCAGGCGTTCCGGGAGACCATCCGGGCCTTCATCGAGGCCGAGGTCGTCCCCGTCTACGACGAGTGGTTCGCCGCTGGCCAGGCGCCGCGCGACTTCTACTACAAGCTCGGCGAGCTGGGCGTCTTCGGCATCCGCGTCCCCGAGGAGTACGGCGGCGCCGGCATCGAGTCGCACAAGTACGAGGCCGTGATGTACGAGGAGACCGCCCGCGCGGGCGTCTCCTTCGGCGGCTCCGGCGTCCACGTGCTGCTCGGCCTGCCCTACATCGAGATGCTGGCCACCGACGAGCAGAAGAAGCGCTTCCTGCCGAAGTTCGTCTCCGGCGAGGAGATGTGGGCGCTGGCGATGACCGAGCCGGGCACCGGCTCCGACGTCGCGGGCATGAAGACCACCGCCAAGCTCTCCGAGGACGGCACGCACTACGTCCTCAACGGCGCCAAGACCTTCATCACCGGCGGCGTGCACGCCGACCGCGTGATCGTGTGCGCCCGCACGGCCGCCCCGCGCGAGGACGACCGCCGCTTCGGCATCTCCCTGTTCGCGGTGGACACCACGTCCGAGGGCTACTCGGTGGGCCGCAAGCTGGACAAGCTCGGCCTGAAGACCTCCGACACCGCCGAGCTGGCGTTCGTCGACGTGAAGGTGCCGGTCGACGACCTGCTCGGCGAGGAGAACAAGGGCTTCGGCTACCTGGGCAAGAACCTGGCCTCCGAGCGCTGGGGCATCGCGTTCGGCGCGTACGCCCAGGCCAAGGCCGCCGTCCGGTTCGCCCAGCAGTACGTCACGGACCGCACCGTCTTCGGCAAGCCGGTCGCGTCCTTCCAGAACACCAAGTTCGAACTGGCCGCCTGCCAGGCCGAGGTGGACGCCGCCGAGGCCGTCGCCGACCGCGCCCTGGAGGCCCTGGACGCCGGCGAGCTCACGCCCGCCGAGGCCGCTTCCGCGAAGCTGTTCTGCACCGAGGTCGCGCACCGCGTCATCGACAGGTGCCTCCAGCTGCACGGCGGTTACGGGTTCATGAACGAGTACCCGATCGCCCGCCTGTACGCCGACAACCGTGTGAACCGCATCTACGGCGGCACCAGCGAGGTCATGAAGATGATCATCGCCAAGTCGATGGGCCTGTAGACCTGGTGTCCGATCCACTGGACGACCTGCTCGATCTGCTCGACCTGGAGCGGATCGAGCAGGACATCTTCCGGGGCCGGTCGCGCTCGGCGGTCGTCCCCCGCGTCTTCGGCGGCCAGGTGGCCGCCCAGGCGCTGGTGGCGGCGGGCCGTACCGTCCCCGGCGACCGTCTCGCCCACTCCCTGCACGCGTACTTCCTGCGGCCCGGCGACCCGGGCGCGCCGATCGTCTACACCGTCGACCGCATCCGCGACGGCCGCTCCTTCACCACCCGCCGCGTCGTCGCGGTCCAGCACGGCCAGCCGGTCTTCCACCTCTCCGCGTCCTTCCAGGCGTACGAGGAGGGCCTGGAGCACCAGGCGGACATGCCGCCCGCACCGGACCCCGAGACGCTCCCGACGACCGCTCAGATGCTGCCGGAGTACGCGGACCGCTTCCTCGACGCCGGTGTCGCCGACCGCATCCTCGAAGCCCGCGCGGCGGTGGACCTGCGGTACGTGGACACCCCGCCGTACGGCACGGTCGGCGAACCGCGCGAGCCGCGCTCGCAGGTGTGGTTCCGCACGAACGGCAAGCTGGCCGACGATCCGCTGCTGCACGTGTGCCTCGCCACGTACGTCTCCGACATGACGCTGCTCGACTCGGTGCTGCTCGCCCACGGGCGCGGCGGCTGGACGACCGGCGATGTCGTCGGCGCCTCGCTCGACCACGCGATGTGGTTCCACCGGCCCTTCCGGGCGGACGAATGGCTGCTGTACGACCAGGAGTCGCCGTCCTCGTCGGGCGGACGGGGCCTGGGGCAGGCCAGGATCTACACGCGGGACGGCCGGCTGGCGATCTCCGTCATCCAGGAGGGCGTGGTTCGCGTCCCGCGCTGATCGGACATACGGTCCGGTACATGAGCGAACAGGACCGGAGCGGACAGACGGAGAGCGGGCAGACGGAGAACGAGCAGGCGGAGAACGGGCAGACCGAGAGCACCGCCACCGTGATCGTGGCGGCGATCGCGAACCTCGGGATCGCCGCCGCGAAAGCCGTCGCCGGCGTCATCAGCGGCTCCAGCGCGATGCTGTCGGAGGCGGCCCACTCGTTCGCCGACACCGTCACCGAACTCATGCTCCTGACCGCGCTCAAGCGCGGCGAGAAGCCCGCCGACGAGGAGCACCCGCTCGGCCACGGCCCGGAGCGCTACATCTGGGCGATGCTGGCCTCCGTCGCCACCTTCGTCGGCGGCGCCGTCTTCTCCGTCTACGACGGCGTCCACACCCTCGTCCACGGCGAGGAACTCGGCGACCCGCTCGTCTCCTACATCGTGCTGGGCGTCGCCTTCCTGCTCGAAGGCCTCTCGCTCCGTACGGGCATCAGGCAGGTCCGCGGCGAGGCCGCCCGCTTCCACACCCCCGTCACCCGCTACCTGCGCCACACCCCCGACACGGCGGTCAAGGCCGTCGTGATGGAGGACTCGGCCGCCCTGGCCGGCCTGGCGCTCGCCGCGGGCGGCCTGCTCGGCGGACAGCTCACGGGCTCGGGCGTGTGGGACGGCCTGGCCTCGATCCTCATCGGCCTGCTGCTCGTGTACGTCGCCTGGGTGCTCGGCCGCTCCAACGCCCAGCTGCTGATCGGGCGTCCGCTGCCCAGGGAGATGCGGGCGGGCGTACGCGAGGAGCTCCTCTCCGTCCCGCACATCATCGACGTACTGGAACTGACGACGCTCGTGCAGGGGCCGCGCGAGGTGCTGGTCGCCGCGAAGATCGACTTCCGGGACGTGGTGAGCGCCGAACAGATCGAGTGGGCGTGCGAGGAGGCCGAACAGCAGCTGCGCGAGCGCTATCCGGCGATCCGCCGCGTCTACCTGGACCCGACCCCCGGCCCGGGTCACACCAGGCCGGCCGCGTCCAGCAGGTAGGCCGTCATCGGGTCGTAGAAGCGCGGGTCGGTGACGTGGTCGTCGAGCGGGACGGTGACCTGGAGCGTGCCCTCGGCCTCGGCGATGAAGAGCGCCGGGTCGTTGCAGTCGGCGTACCCGACCGCGTCGATCCCGCGCTGACCCGCGCAGCCGGCCCACCCGTGGTCGGCGACGACCAGGTCGGGCAGCGGCCGCCCCTCGCGCTCCAGGCCGTCGAGAATCGCCGTCATCGGCTCGGGCGAGTGCGTGTGCCACAGGGTCGCGCCGCGCTCCAGCATCGCGACGTCCGCGAACTGGAACACCATGCCCTCATCGGCGGTGAGCCCGCCCGGAATCCGTACGATCTCGCAGCCCGCGACGCGCAGCGCGTCCGCGGTCGCGCGGTGTACGTCGAGGAGCCCGCCGGGGTGCCCGGTCGCGAACAGCACGCGCTCCTTGTCGGCGGCGGCCTTGCGCAGCCGCGCCGCCATCCGCTCCAGCGCGTCGACGGTCAGTTCGGGATCGATGGTGTCCTGGCCGCTGCGGTGCCCGGGGTCGTCGCTGACGCCGCAGCGCTCCGCCATCACGGCGAGGACGTCCTGCTCGTCGGTCCAGCGGTCGCCGAGTTCGAGGCCGAGCCAGTAGTGACGGTCGCCGTTCGCGAGCTTGCGGTAGTGGGAGAGGTTGTTGTCGCGGGGAGTGGCGACGTCACCGGCGATGCGGGTGCGGGTGAGGTGGTCGACGAGGGCGGCGCGGCTGGGTATCGGCATGGGCCCATTGTGCCGTCCGGCTCCGGCCCCCGTCCGGGAAAGCCGCCGCCGGAGAGGCCGGGGCGGCCGGAGAAGCCGGGGCCGCCGGAGAAAGCGTGGCCGCCGGAGAAAGCGTGGCCGCCGGAGAAAGCGGGTCAGGTCGCGGCGCGCGGCGTGAGCGCGCCGAACGCTCCGTGCGCCAGCCGCCGCAGCAGCCCCTCCATCGCCGCCCGTCCCGGCAGGCCCTTGCCGTACGACCCGAGGTGCGGCGTCGAGTTCAGCAGCCCGAACACCGCGTGCACGGCCGACCGCGCCTCCGTCTCCGGTACGCCGGGGTTCAGCTCCCGTACGACGGTGACCCACAGTTCGACGTACTGCCGCTGGAGCCGGCGCACCCGCTTGCGGTCGCTCTCCCTGAGCCGGTCCAGTTCGCGGTCGTGCAGGGTGATCAGGGGCCGGTCGTCGAGGGCGAAGTCGATGTGGCCGTCGATGAGGGAGCCGAGTACCGCCTCCGGGCTGTCCGCGGACTCCGCCGCGGCGCGCTGCCTGCCGCCGTCCAGCAGCCGCTCGCTGATGCCGACGAGCAGTTCGGCGAGCATGGCGTCCTTGCCCGGGAAGTGGCGGTAGAGGCCGGGGCCGCTGATGCCGACGGCGGCGCCTATCTCGTCCACGCCCACACCGTGGAAGCCGCGCTCGGCGAAGAGGCGGGCGGCCTCTTCGAGGATCTGCTCACGGCGGGTCGGGGCCGCGACGCGGGCGGCGGCGTTGGTGCTCATGAGGTCATTCTAAACCGGCCGGTTAGCGCTCGTTAACCTCAGGGGAACGACCGCCGGGACGCTCACCGGGACGCCCGCCGGGACGCTCGCGGAAATGAGTGAACGCCCGCAGCAGCCACTCCACCGGCCCGAGCCGGTACCGGCGCAGCAGCGGGCCGCTGAGGGCGAGCTGCGCCGCGTACAGGGCGAGCGCGAGGCAGACCGGGACGGCGATGCCCAGGCGTCCGTACAGGCCGAGGCCGTAGCCCGTGAAGACCAGGGCCATGACGAGCGACTGGGTGAGGTAGTGGGTCAGCGCCATGCGTCCGGCCGGCGCGAGGATGCCCGCCGCCCGCGCCCCGCCCGGCGCACCGAACCAGAGCAGCAGTCCGGCGGCGTACGCCGCGGTGAGCGCCGGGGCGAAGACGGTCCCGGCCATCCCGGCGAGCAGCTCCCAGCGGGCGGGGAGCGGGCCCGCCGTGCCGGCGGCGGAGAAGGCGGCGGTGGGCACGCCCACGCAGAGGCCGGTCACCAGGATGCGGCGCAGACCGGCGGCGCTCACACGGGTGAGCCACTGCCGCTTGCCGGCCGCCAGCCCCAGCAGGAAGACGGCGACGACGAGGCCGCCTATGGTCAGCAGCGCGACGGCGGCGAACCACAGCTGTTCCAGGTTCGCGCCGACGACATCGGCGAAGCCGCCCCGGTAGGCGGCGGTGAGTTCGGCGGCCTCCGCGGCGGCGGCGCCCGGCGCGGTGTCCGCGCCCGGGTCGGCCAGCGTCGCGAGCGCGCCGAGCAGCAGCAGGGCCGAGCCGAAGGCGCCCCACACCCACAGCGCGGCGCGGTACGCGCCTTCGGGGGTGGCCCGGCGGGCGGCGAAGAGGATCAGGCCGAGCAGGGCGTACGTCGTCAGGATGTCGCCGACGTAGAGGAACACCGCGTGCAGGGCGCCGAGGACGAAGAGCCCCAGCAGCCGCCGCATCGTCCGCGGCCCGAGGCGGGCGCCGGCGCGCTCGGCCGAGGCCGCCTGGAGGGTGAAGCTGTAGCCGAAGAGGAACGAGAAGAGCAGGTAGAACTTGCTCTGCGCGAGGAACTGGACCAGCCAGAGGGCCACGGTGTCGGCGGTGCCCGGCGGCCGGCCGCCCACCAGGCCGTAGGGACCGGCCATGGTCAGGCTGTTGACCAGGAGGATTCCGAGGAGCGCGAAGCCGCGGAGGGCGTCCACCTCCAGAACGCGCGGCCGCGGCCGCGGCTCCGTCCCGGTTTCCGCCGTGTCCCGCCGTGTGGTCACAAGCCCCGCCCCCGTATGCACCCCGTACGCAGTCGGAGGAAATCCTGACAGCCCTCGGACGCCAGTGCGTCATACCGCAGAACGAATCCCCCGGCCCCCGCCGGGCGGAGAGCCCTGGACAGAGGGGTTAGCGGTCGTTAACCTGAGAGGGCGTTAACGCTCACTAACATGCTCACCGACAGCACACCGACCGGGCGAGGGGGCTCAGGAGATGCGGCAGGCACCGGTGCTGACCAGCACCGCCGATCCGGCAGCCGAGGCATGGCGGGCCAATGAAGCGGCCCACCGGGAGCTCGTGGAGGGACTGCGCGGGCGGCTCGCCGCGGCGCGGCTCGGCGGCGGCGAGAAGGCCCGCGCCCGCCACACGGCGCGCGGCAAGCTGCTCCCGCGCGACCGCGTGGACACGCTCCTGGACCCCGGGTCGCCCTTCCTGGAGCTGGCTCCGCTGGCGGCCGAGGGGATGTACGGCGGGGCGGCGCCGGCCGCGGGTGTGATCGCCGGGATCGGGCGGGTGAGCGGCCGCGAGTGCGTGGTCGTCGCGAACGACGCCACGGTCAAGGGCGGCACGTACTACCCGATGACCGTCAAGAAGCACCTGCGGGCGCAGGAGGTGGCGCTGGAGAACCGGCTGCCGTGCCTGTACCTGGTGGACTCCGGCGGCGCCTTCCTCCCTCTCCAGGACGAGGTCTTCCCGGACCGCGAGCACTTCGGACGGATCTTCTACAACCAGGCCCGCATGTCGGGGGCGGGCATCCCGCAGATCGCGGCGGTGCTCGGGTCCTGCACGGCGGGCGGGGCGTACGTCCCCGCGATGAGCGACGAGGCCGTCATCGTGCGGAACCAGGGCACGATCTTCCTGGGCGGGCCGCCGCTGGTGAAGGCCGCCACCGGCGAGGTCGTCACGGCCGAGGAGCTGGGCGGCGGCGAGGTCCACTCCCGCACCTCGGGCGTCACCGACCACCTCGCCGAGGACGACGCCCACGCGCTGCGCATCGTCCGCAACATCGTGGCGACGCTCCCGGGACGCGGCCCGCTGCCGTGGCCGGTCGAGCCCGTCGAGGAGCCCAAGGCCGATCCGTACGGGCTGTACGGCGCGGTGCCGGTGGACCCCCGTACGCCCTACGACGTGCGTGAGGTCATCGCGCGCACGGTCGACGGCTCGCGCTTCCAGGAGTTCAAGGCGGAGTACGGCCAGACCCTGGTCACCGGCTTCGCCCGGGTCCACGGGCACCCGGTCGGCATCGTCGCCAACAACGGCATCCTCTTCTCCGAGTCCGCCCAGAAGGGCGCGCACTTCATCGAGCTGTGCGACCAGCGCGGCATCCCCCTCCTCTTCCTCCAGAACATCTCGGGCTTCATGGTCGGCAGGGACTACGAGGCGGGCGGTATCGCCAAGCACGGCGCGAAGATGGTGACGGCGGTGGCGTGCACGCGCGTCCCGAAGCTGACGGTCGTCGTCGGCGGGTCGTACGGCGCGGGCAACTACTCGATGTGCGGCCGGGCGTACTCCCCCCGCTTCCTGTGGATGTGGCCCAACGCGAAGATCTCGGTGATGGGCGGCGAGCAGGCGGCGTCGGTGCTGGCGACGGTCAAACGGGACCAGCTGGAGGCGCGCGGGGAGTCCTGGTCCGCGGCCGAGGAGGAGTCCTTCAAGGCTCCGGTCCGCGAGCAGTACGAGACCCAGGGCAACGCCTACTACGCGACGGCGCGGCTGTGGGACGACGGCGTGATCGACCCGCTGGAGACACGGCAGGTGGTGGGCCTGGCCCTGACGGCCTGTGCCAACGCGCCGCTGTCCGACCCCGCCTTCGGCGTCTTCCGGATGTGAGTGACACATGACGATGTTCGACACAGTCCTGGTCGCCAACCGCGGCGAGATCGCGGTCCGCGTCATCCGCACGCTGCGGGAGCTGGGCGTGCGCTCGGTGGCCGTGTTCAGCGATGCGGACGCGGACGCCCGCCATGTACGGGAGGCGGACACGGCGGTCCGTATCGGCCCGGCGGCGGCCTCGGAGAGCTACCTGCGCACCGACCACCTGCTGGAGGCGGCGGCCCGTACCGGCGCCCGGGCCGTCCACCCGGGCTACGGCTTCCTCGCCGAGAACGCGGCGTTCGCCCGGGCGTGCGCGGGCGCGGGGCTCGCCTTCATCGGACCGCCCGCCTCGGCCATCGCGCTCATGGGCGACAAGATCCGGGCGAAGGAGACGGTACGGGCGGCAGGCGTCCCGGTCGTGCCCGGCTCGTCCGGCAGCGGCCTGAGCGACGACGAACTGGCCGCGGCGGCGCGGGAGATCGGCATGCCGGTCCTCCTCAAGCCCTCGGCGGGCGGCGGCGGCAAGGGCATGCGGCTGACCCGCGTCGAGTCCGCGCTGGCGGAGGAGATCGCGGCGGCGCGGCGCGAGGCGCGGGCGTCGTTCGGCGACGACACGCTGCTGGTGGAGCGGTGGATCGACCGCCCCCGGCACATCGAGATCCAGGTCCTGGCGGACGCCCACGGCAACGTCGTCCACCTGGGCGAGCGCGAGTGCTCCCTCCAGCGCCGCCACCAGAAGATCATCGAGGAGGCCCCGTCGGTCCTCCTGGACGAGGCCACGCGCGCGGCGATGGGCGAGGCGGCGGTCTCGGCGGCGCGCTCCTGCGGGTACCGGGGCGCGGGCACGGTGGAGTTCATCGTCCCGGGCAACGACCCGTCGTCGTACTACTTCATGGAGATGAACACCCGCCTCCAGGTGGAACACCCGGTGACCGAGCTGATCACCGGCCTGGACCTGGTGGAGTGGCAGCTGCGGGTCGCGGCCGGTGAGGAACTCCCCTTCGCGCAGAAGGACATCACGCTCACGGGCCACGCGGTGGAGGCCCGCATCTGCGCGGAAGACCCGTCCCGCGGCTTCCTCCCCTCGGGCGGCACGGTCCTGGCCCTGCACGAACCGCAGGGCAACGGAGCACGGACCGACTCCGGGCTCACGCAAGGCACGGAGGTCGGCAGCCTCTACGACCCCATGCTGTCCAAGGTGATCGCGTACGCCCCGGACCGCGCCACCGCCCTGCGCCGCCTGCGCGCGGCCCTGGCGGACACGGTCGTCCTGGGCGTCCCGACCAACGCGGGTTTCCTGCGCCGCCTGCTGGCCCACCCGGACGTCGTCTCGGGAGCGCTGGACACAGGGCTGGTCGAGCGCGACGCGGACAGCCTGGTCCCGGAAGGGGTCCCGCCGGAGGTGTACGCGGCGGCGGCGCTGCTGCGGGCCGGGGAGGAGACCGCCGCCGACACCACTGCGCGCTGGACGGACCCCTTCTCCGCCCGCACGGGCTGGCGTCTGGGCGGCTTCCCCGCCTGGACGGTCCACCACGCCCGCGTACCGGGCCATGACCCGGTGGCGATCGGCGTGCGCACCACGGCGGCGGGCCTGGAGCTCCGACTCCCCGGCCCGCACCCGACGGCCCCCGACCTGGCAACCGCCATCCCCCTGCAACCGGTGGCGCCGAACGGCGCGCAACCCCCGCCCACGGGGGCCGACGGCGCCACCCCGGCGCCCCTCGCCGACGCGACCGCCCCGGGCACGGACGCAGCCCCGTCCCCCGGCACGGACACGGGTACGGGCGCAGCCCTCTCCCGGGGCGGCGGCGCGCAGTTGCCGCCCCGGAGGCCCGGCGGCCTGCCCCCTCTCCCGGCGGAGCCGCAGGCGTCGCCACCGGGAGGGGCCGGGACGGGGGAAGGAGAACCGCTCCCCACCCGCGCCCGCCTCGTCGCCACGGACGACCGCACCGTCACCGTCGAGCTCGCCGGTGTGACACACACCTTCAGCCGCGCCACCGGCCCGGAGGGCACCTGGCTGGGCCGGGACGGGGACTCCTGGCACGTCCAGGACCACGACCCCGTCGAGGCGGGCCTGACCGGCGGCGCCCGCTCGGGTGCCGACACCCTCGCCGCGCCCATGCCCGGCACCGTCACCGTGGTCAAGGTGGCCGTCGGGGACCACGTCGACGCCGGACAGAGCCTCCTCGTCGTCGAGGCGATGAAGATGGAGCACGTCATCTCCGCCCCGCACGCCGGCACCGTCACCGAGCTCGACGTGACGCCGGGCTCCACCGTCGCCATGGACCAGGTCCTGGCCGTGGTCACCCCGCAGGAGGAGTCATGACCGGGGCACTGCCGATGCGGGTGCCGGCAGCCGGCCTGCCCACCCGTGTCCGCATCCACGAAGTCGGCGCCCGCGACGGCCTCCAGAACGAGAAGACCGTCGTACCGACCGAGGTGAAGGCCGAGTTCATCCACCGCCTCGCCGGCGCGGGGCTCGCCACCGTCGAGGCGACCAGCTTCGTGCACCCCCAGTGGGTTCCCCAGCTCGCCGACGCCGAAGCGCTGTTCCCCCTCCTGCACGACGTCGGCGCCGAGCTCCCCGTGCTCGTGCCGAACGCCCGCGGCCTCGACCGCGCCCTCGCCCTCGGCGCGCGCCGCGTCGCCGTGTTCGGGAGCGCGACCGAGACCTTCGCGCGCCGCAACCTCAACCGGACCGTCGACGAGTCGCTCGCCATGTTCGAGCCGGTCGTCGCCCGCGCCAAGGAGGAGAAGGCCCACGTACGCGGCTACCTCTCCATGTGCTTCGGCGACCCGTGGGAAGGGGCGGTCCCGGTCCGCCGAGTGGTCGAGGTCGCCAAGGCCCTGCTCGGTCTCGGGTGCGACGAGCTGAGCCTCGGCGACACCATCGGCGTGGCCACCCCCGGCCATGTCCTGGCCCTGCTCACCGCCCTCGGCGAGGCCGGTGTCCCGGCCTCCGCGATCGGCGTGCACTTCCACGACACGTACGGCCAGGCCCTCGCCAACACCCTCGCCGCGCTCCAGTACGGCGTCACCACCGTGGACGCCTCCGCGGGCGGCCTCGGCGGCTGCCCGTACGCGAAGAGCGCCACCGGAAACCTCGCCACCGAAGACCTCGTGTGGATGCTCGACGGCCTCGGCGTCGAGACCGGGGTCGACCTCGGCCGGCTCACCGCCACCAGCGCGTGGATGGCCGAACGGCTGGGCCGCCCCAGCCCCTCCCGCACCGTGCGTGCCCTGTCCCACAAGGAGTCGTAGTCATGCCCCTCGACCACCGCCTCTCCCCCGAGCACGAAGAACTCCGCCGTACGGTCGAGGAGTTCGCCCACGACGTCGTCGCCCCGAAGATCGGCGACCTCTACGAGCGCCACGAGTTCCCGTACGAGATCGTCCGCGAGATGGGCCGTATGGGCCTCTTCGGCCTGCCCTTCCCCGAGGAGTACGGCGGCATGGGCGGCGACTACCTCGCGCTCGGCATCGCCCTCGAAGAGCTGGCCCGCGTCGACTCCTCCGTGGCCATCACCCTCGAAGCGGGCGTCTCGCTCGGCGCGATGCCCCTCTTCCGCTTCGGCACGGAGGAGCAGAAGCGCGCGTGGCTGCCGCGCCTGTGCTCGGGCGAGATGCTGGGCGCTTTCGGCCTGACGGAACCCGACTGCGGTTCGGACGCCGGCGGCACGAAGACCACCGCCCGCCGCGAGGGCGACGAGTGGGTCGTCAACGGCTCCAAGTGCTTCATCACCAACTCCGGTACGGACATCACCGGTCTGGTCACCGTCACCGCCGTGACCGGCCGCAAGCCCGACGGCAGGCCGGAGATCTCCGCGATCATCGTCCCCTCCGGCACCCCCGGCTTCACCGTCGCCGCCCCGTACTCCAAGGTCGGCTGGAACGCCTCGGACACCCGCGAGCTGTCCTTCTCCGACGTACGCGTCCCGCTCGCCAACCTCCTCGGCGAGGAAGGCCGCGGTTACGCCCAGTTCCTGCGCATCCTCGACGAGGGCCGCGTCGCCATCTCGGCGCTCGCGACCGGTCTGGCCCAGGGCTGCGTCGACGAGTCGGTGGCGTACGCGAAGGAGCGCCACACCTTCGGCCGCCCCATCGGCTCCCACCAGGCGATCCAGTTCAAGATCGCCGACATGGAGATGCGCGCCCACATGGCCCGCGTCGGCTGGCGCGACGCGGCGTCACGCCTGGTCCGGGGCGAACCGTTCAAGAAGGAGGCGGCCCTCGCCAAGCTCTACTCCTCCACGGTCGCGGTCGACAACGCCCGCGAGGCCACCCAGATCCACGGCGGCTACGGCTTCATGAACGAGTACCCGGTGGCCAGGATGTGGCGCGACTCGAAGATCCTGGAGATCGGCGAGGGCACGAGCGAGGTCCAGCGCATGCTGATCGCCCGGGAGCTGGGCCTCACCGGCTGACGCCCCGCACACCGGACGGGGCCGTCCCCGCACCACAGGGCGCGGGGCCGCCCCCGCCGCCTCGGATCTCCCGGAGCCTGCGGGCGAAGACGTGCGCGCCGACGCCACGGCCGAGCGCAGTCCAGCGGCAACCCCTGCCCAGGGCGGGGCAGTTCGGTTCGACCGCCGCCCGAGGCCGTCCGCCGCATGGAACCAGCCCCTGGACATTGCATGAGGTTAGGCTAACCTACCCTCGGACTTGTCCCGTGGAGGACCCCGACCGCACGTACGAAAGCAGACACCGTCATGCCTCACGCCCGAGCCACCCGCCTCTCCCGCCGCAGCCTGCTCGCCGCCGGCGGTGCCGTCGGCATCGGCGCCGCGCTGACCGCCTGCGGCGAGACCTCCGCGAAGAACGAGGAGAAGGACGCCGGGAAGTCGGGCCCGTGGTCCTTCAAGGACGACCGCGGCAAGACGGTGAAGAGCCCCGCCACCCCCAAGAACATCGTCGCGTTCACCGGTGTGGCCGCCGCGCTCCACGACTTCGGCGTCGAGGTCAAGGGCGTGTTCGGTCCGACCAGGACCGCGGACGGCAAGGCCGACGTCCAGGCCGGCGACCTCGACATCGACAAGGTCAAGATCGTCGGCAATGTCTACGACGAGTTCAACGTCGAGGAGTACGTCGCCCTCGACCCCGACCTCCTCGTCACGGCGATGTGGGAGAAGGACAAGCTCTGGTACGTCCCCGAGGCGTCCACCGCGAAGATCCTCAAGGTCGCTCCGAGCGTCGCCCTGTGGGCCGCGGAGACCACCGTCCCCAAGGCGATCCAGCGCCACGCCGACCTCGCCGAGTCCCTCGGCGCCGACGTCAGGGCCAAGAAGGTCACCGACGCCAAGACCCGCTTCGAGAAGGCCGCCGCGCGCCTGCGCCAGGCCGCCAAGGCCAACCCGAAGGTCAAGGTCATGATCGGCTCGGCGAGCCCGGACCTCTTCTACGTCTCCCTCGCGAAGATGTCGGCGGACACGCTCTACTTCCAGGAGCTGGGCGTGAACTTCGTCGAGCCGAAGGTGGACGCGGCCGGCTTCTTCGAGAGCCTCAGCTGGGAGAACGTCGACAAGTACCCGGCCGACATCATCATGATGGACAACCGGACCGGAATCCTGCAGCCCGACGACCTCAAGAACAAGCCGACCTGGACCCGCCTGCCCGCCGTCAAGGCCGGCCAGGTCACCCCGCGCACCACGGAGCCGATCTACTCCTACGACAAGTGCGCGCCGATCCTCGAAGACCTCGCCGAGGCCATCGAGAAGGCCAAGAAGGTCGCCTGAGCATGACCGGGACAGCCGAGGAGGCCGAAACCGCCACCGCCACCGTCCCGTTCCGCTTCTTCGGCCTGACGGTCGTCCGGACCCGGCGGCTCAGCACCTCCCTGGTCAGGGTGACGTTCGGGGGCGAGGACCTGCGGGCCTTCGCCTCCGGGGGCCGGGACCAGAGCCTCTCCCTCTTCCTGCCGCACCCCGGCCAGCCGGAGCCGGTGCTTCCGCCGGAGACCGAGCCGGACTGGTTCGGGGCGTACCGCGCGCTGCCCGACGACGTGCGCGCGGTCATGCGCTCGTACACCCTGCGCGCGCAGCGCCGCGCCGCCGACGGGGCCCGGGCCGACGAGATCGACATCGACTTCGCCCTCCACGGGGACGGCGGGCCCGCCTGCCGCTGGGCGGGTCGGGCGGGCGCCGGTGACCGCGTCGTGGTCCTGGGGCCGGCCGTCGAGGACAACACCGCCGTGCGCTTCCGCCCGCCCGAGGACACCGACTGGGTCCTGATGTGGGCGGACGAGACCGCGCTGCCGGCCGCCGCGGCCGCCCTGGAGTGGCTGCCGGCCGGGACGAAGGCCAAGGTCTGGATCGAGGTCCAGCACGCCGACGACCGCCTGGAGCTGACCACGGCGGCCGACGCGGACATCACCTGGCTGGTGCAGGACGAGAACGCGCCCTCTCCCCTGGAGGCGGTACGGGACGCCGGGTTGCCGGACGGTACGCCGTACGCCTGGATCGCGGGCGAGTCGTCGTGCGTACGGGCGCTGCGCCGCCACCTCGTCCAGGAGCGGAAGTTCGACCGCAAGCGCGTGACGTTCGTGGGCTACTGGCGCCGCGGGCTGAACGAGGAGCAGTTGCGGGAGCGGGAGCGGGCGGAAGAAGAAGACACGCAGTAACGCACGACGACTGCGTCCCCTGGGGGGCGAGTGCGTTGCGAGACAGAGTTAGGTTAGGCTAACCTAACAATCACACCGCGCCTTCGCCCCCCTCCTCCTGTCCTGAGGGCGCAATGAATTCCCGTACCCGGGAGGACAGTTCATGCGTTCACACCTGCTCAATGACACGACCGCCGAGCGGTACCGCCGGACCGCCACCGCAGCGGTCGAGCGGGTGGCGGACAAACTCGCCGCGACCAGAAAGCCGTTCACCGGCATCACCCCGGAGCAGCTCGCTCCCCGGTTCGACGCGATAGACCTCGACCGGCCGCTCGGTGACACCACCGCCGTCCTGGACGAGCTCGAATCCGTCTACCTCCGCGACGCCGTCTACTTCCACCACCCGCGCTACCTCGCGCACCTCAACTGCCCGGTCGTCATACCGGCCGTCGCCGCCGAAGCCGTGCTCTCCGCCGTCAACTCCTCCCTCGACACCTGGGACCAGAGCGCGGGCGCCACCCTCATCGAGCGCCGCCTCGTCGACTGGACGGCGGGCCGCATCGGCTTCGGCACCGCCGAGGAGACGGGCGCCGACGGCGTCTTCACCAGCGGCGGCTCCCAGTCCAACCTCCAGGCGCTGCTCCTGGCCCGCGAGGAGGCCAAGACCGACGACTTCGCCAAGCTGCGCGTCTTCGCCTCCGAGTGCGGCCACTTCAGCGTCCAGAAGTCCGCGAAACTCCTCGGCCTCTCCCCCGAAGCCGTCATCGCGATCCCCTGCGACAACGACAAGCGCATGCGGACCGTGGTCCTCGCCCGCGAGCTGGCCCGCTGCACGAGCGAGGGCCTCGTCCCGATGGCCGTCGTCGCCACCGCCGGCACCACCGACTTCGGCTCGATCGACCCGCTGCCCGAGATCGCCGAGCTGTGCGAGCTGTACGGCACCTGGATGCACGTCGACGCGGCGTACGGCTGCGGCCTGCTGGCCTCCCGCACCCGCCGCCACCTCCTCGACGGCATCGAGCACGCCGACTCGGTCACCGTGGACTACCACAAGTCCTTCTTCCAGCCGGTCAGTTCGAGCGCGCTGCTGGTCCGCGACGGTGCCACCCTGCGCCACGCGACGTACCACGCCGACTACCTGAACCCACGTCAGGTGGTGGAGGCGGGGGCACCTCCCGTGCCCGGAGGGCTACGGGGGAGCGTCCCCAACCAGGTCGACAAGTCCCTCCAGACCACCCGCCGCTTCGACGCCCTCAAGCTGTGGATGACCCTGCGGACCATGGGCGCCGACGGCATCGGCGAGCTCTTCGACGAGGTCTGCGACCTCGCCGGCGAGGGCTGGCGGCTGCTCGCCGCCGACCCGCGCTACGACGTCGTCGTCCAGCCCTCGCTCTCCACCCTCGTCTTCCGCTACGTCCCGGCCGACGTCACCGGCCCCGCCGTGATCGACCGCGCCAACCTGTACGCCCGCAAGGCGCTGTTCGCGTCCGGCGACGCCGTCGTGGCCGGGACGAAGGTCGGCGGCAGGCACTACCTGAAGTTCACCCTTCTCAACCCCGAGACGACGCTGACCGACATCGCGGCCGTCCTCGACCTCATCGCCGGCCACGCCGAGCAGTACCTGGGAGAGTCCCTTGTCCACGCCTCTTGAGCCTCTTGACTTCATCGGTATCGGACTCGGTCCGTTCAACCTCGGGCTCGCCTGCCTCACCGAGCCGATCGACGAGCTCGACGGCCTCTTCCTGGAGACGAAGCCGGACTTCGAGTGGCACGCGGGGATGTTCCTCGAAGGCGCGCACCTCCAGACGCCGTTCATGTCGGACCTGGTCACGATGGCCGACCCGACCTCGCCGTACTCCTTCCTCAACTACCTGAAGGAGCAGGGGCGGCTGTACTCCTTCTACATCCGCGAGAACTTCTATCCGCTGCGGACCGAGTACAACGACTACTGCCGCTGGGCCGCCGCCAAGCTCAGCAACATCCGCTTCGGCCAGACGGTCGCCTCGGTCGAGTTCGACGCCGGGTCCGAGCTGTACGTCGTCCGCACCCAGGACGCCACCTACCGCGCCCGCCACCTGGTCCTGGGCACCGGCACCCCGCCGTACATCCCGGACGCCTGCCAGGACCTGGGCGGCGACTTCATCCACAACTCGCGCTACGTGAGCGGCAAAGAGGCGCTCCAGGCGAAGAAGTCCATCACCCTGGTCGGCAGCGGCCAGAGCGCCGCGGAGATCTTCTACGACCTCCTCGCCGAAATCGACGTACACGGCTACCGGCTCAACTGGGTCACCCGCTCGCCGCGCTTCTTCCCGCTGGAGTACACCAAGCTCACGCTGGAGATGACCTCCCCGGAGTACGTCGACTACTTCCACGCGCTCCCGGAGACGACGCGCTACCGCCTGGAGTCCCAGCAGAAGAACCTCTTCAAGGGCATCGACTCCGAGCTGATCAACGCCATCTTCGACCTGCTCTACCAGAAGAACCTCAAGGGCCCGGTCCCCACCCGCCTGCTCACCAACTCCTCCCTCGACACCGCGAGCTACGACGCCGAAAGCGCGACGTACACCCTCGGGCTGCGCCAGGAGGAGCAGGGCAAGGACTTCGAGCTGAGCACCGAGGGCCTCGTCCTCGCGACCGGCTACCGCTACCGCACCCCCGCCTTCCTGGAGGGCGTGCGCGACCGGATCCGCTGGGACGGCCAGGGCCGCTACGACGTGGCCCGCAACTACAGCATCGACACGACGGGCCGCGGCATCTTCCTCCAGAACGCCGCCGTCCACACCCACAGCATCACCTCGCCCGACCTGGGCATGAGCGCGTACCGCAACGCCTACATCATCCGTGAGCTGCTGGGCTCCGAGTACTACCCGGTCGAGAAGGCCATCGCTTTCCAGGAGTTCGCCATTTGACCTCCTCTCCTCCCTTGGGGGAGGAGAGGCCAGCCCTCGCGGGTTGGGTTTTCTGCTTCGCCGACGACTGCCTCGCAGGAGTGCTCCGTTGAGGTCTTACACCATCTCCACAGACTGTCACCGCCAGCCCGGCGGCCAGAATATTGCGGGCTGCGTTGATATCCCGGTCCAGGACCAGCGGACACCGCTCGCAGCGGAAGACCCGCTCGCCCAGCGGCATGCTCGCCTTGACGTGCCCGCAGGCCGAGCAGGTCTTGGACGAAGGAAACCAGCGGTCCACGAGCACCAGGGTGCGGCCGTACCACTGGCACTTGTACTCCAGCAGGGTGCGCAGCTCGGTCCAAGCGGCGTCCGAGATCGCCCGCGCCAGGGTGTGGTTCTTGAGCAGACCGACCACATTCAGGTCCTCGATCACGATCGTTTGGTTGTCACGAATGAGCCGAGTGGTCAGCTGGTGCAGGAAGTCCCTGCGCCGGTCGGTGATCCGGGCATGCACCCGCGCCATCTTGGCGCGGGCCTTGTCCCGGTTCTTCGATCCTTTCTCCTTCTTCGCCGGCTGCCGCTGGGCTTTGGCCAGCCGAATACGGTCAGTGCGCTCATGACGCGGGTTGGTGACCTTCTCCCCCGTGGAAAGGGTCACCAGGGCGGTGATACCCGCGTCGATGCCGACCACGTCCTCCACCGGCGGCAGGGCTGCCACACCGGCGTCTTCGCACAGCAGGGACACAAACCACCGTCCCGCACTGTCGCGGGAGACGGTCACCGTGGTCGGCTGCACGCCTTCCGGCAGCGGCCTGGAGAAGACGACGTCCAGCGGAGCAGTCATCTTGGCCAGTGTCAGCTGCCCGTCGCGGTAGCGGAAGGCCGAGCGGGTGTACTCCGCAACCGCCTCGGACTGCTTGCGCGACGTGAACCTGGGATATTTCGCCCGGCCTTCGAAGAAGTGCGTGAAGCCCGCTTGCAGATGCCGCAAGGTCTGTTGCAGCGGTACCGAGGACACCTCCGTCAGGAAGCCCAGCTCGTCGGTCTTCTTCCACGCGGTCAACAGCGCCGAGGTGCCGTTGTAATTCATCCGCTCCTGGCGCTGGTACCAGGCCTCCGTGCGGGCTTGGAGGGCCAAGTTGCAGACCTTGCGCACACAGCCGAACGTGCGGAGCAGCTCCGCTGCCTGCACGTCACCGGGGTAGAAGCGGAACTTAAATGCCCGCTTCACCGGCTCGGCCTTCACCCTTCACAAGGCACCGGCGCACCGGTAAGGCTCAACTCCCTTGCTTGACAAAGGCATTCGAACCCAGCGCATCGACACTCCGCACCACCGAAGCACGGATGCGTTTCCTCCCCCGCCTGCAGGCGGGGGTATCCACACAAGGACCCAATTGATGAGCAGCACACAGTTCACCATCCGCCCCCTCGACCCTTCCCCAAGCTCTCGACTCCGTTCGGGCAGGGGAGGCCCCATTTCGGACTTCGAGCTGCTGCACGGCTGGGTCACCCATCCCAAGGCCGCCTTCTGGATGATGCAGGACGCGTCGCTGGCGGACGTCGAGCGCGAGTACATGGCGATAGCCGCCGCCGAGCACCACGACGCCTTCATCGGCGAGTACGAGGGCGAGCCCGCCTTCCTCATGGAGCGCTACGACCCGGCCCACGTCGAGCTCGTGGGCCTGTACGACGCCCAGCCCGGCGACGTCGGCATGCACTTCCTGGTCGCACCGACCGACAAGCCCGTCCACGGCTTCACCCGCGCCGTGATCACCGCGGTGATGGAGGAGCTGTTCGCGGACCCGGCCACCCGCCGCGTCGTCGTCGAGCCCGACGTGCGCAACGACGCCGTCCACCGCCTCAACGAGGCCGTCGGCTTCGAGATCGTCGAGAAGATCGCCAAGCCGGAGAAGGACGCCTACCTGAGCGTCTGCACGCGCGCCCGGTTCGAAGCCGCACGCCGCACCGCCGGAGCCGCCCTGTGAACCGCGAGAGCCCCACCGGCGCCGTCTCCCACCTCTCCCCCGAGCGCTGGGCCCACGCGAGCCGGCTCCTCGTCCGCAAAGCGCTCGCCGAGTTCTCCCACGAGCGCCTGCTGACCCCCGAGCCCCTCACCGGGGGCCCCTCCCAGGCTTCCGGCTCCGGGGGAGACAGGTACGCCGTCCGCTCCGACGACGGCGCGACCGAGTACCGCTTCACCGCCCGCCGCCACGCGCTCGACCACTGGCAGGTCCTCCCCGAGTCCATCACCCGCCACCGCGACGGCGCCGAGATCCCCCTCGACGCCCTCGAGTTCTTCATCGAGCTGCGCGGGGCACTCGGCCTGAGCCCGGAGATCCTCCCCGTCTACCTGGAGGAGATCAGCTCCACCCTCTCCGGTACGGCGTACAAGCTCACCAAGGAGCCCGTCACCGCCGCCGAGCTGGCCCGCGCCGATTTCCAGGCCATCGAGACGGGGATGACCGAGGGCCACCCCTGCTTCGTCGCCAACAACGGCCGTCTCGGCTTCGGCATCGACGAGTACCGCTCGTACGCCCCCGAGGCCGCCTCCCCCGTCCGGCTGATCTGGCTGGCCGCCCGCCGCGACCACGCCACCTTCACGGCCGGCGCCGGGCTGGAGTACGAGGACTTCGTACGCGCCGAACTGGGCGACGCGGTCCTCGACCGGTTCGCGGCGACGCTGACCGGCCTCGGCCTGGACCCGGCCGACTACTACCTCATCCCGGTCCACCCCTGGCAGTGGTGGAACAAGCTCTCCGTCACCTTCGCCGCCGAGGTCGCCCAGCACCGCCTCGTCTGCCTCGGCGCGGGCGACGACAGCTACCTCGCCCAGCAGTCGATCCGTACCTTCTTCAACACGAGCGACCCGGCGAAGCACTACGTCAAAACGGCGCTGTCCGTCATCAACATGGGCTTCATGCGCGGCCTGTCCGCCGCCTACATGGAGGCCACGCCCGCCATCAACGACTGGCTGTCCGGTCTGATCGAGAACGACGAGACCCTCCGGGCGACCGGCCTGACGATCATCCGTGAGCGCGCGGCCATCGGCTACCACCACCGCCAGTACGAGGCCGCCACCGCCAAGGGCTCCCCGTACCTGAAGATGCTCGCCGCGCTCTGGCGCGAGAGCCCCGTCCCGTCCCTGGCGCCGGGCGAGCGCCTCGCCACCATGGCGTCGCTGCTGCACACCGACCACGAGGGCGCGTCCCTCGCGGGCGCCCTCATCGCCGAGTCGGGCCTCGAACCGGCCGAGTGGCTGCGCCGCTACCTCCACGCGTACCTCACGCCGCTGCTGCACAGCTTCTACGCGTACGACCTGGTCTACATGCCGCACGGCGAGAACGTCATCCTCGCCGTCGAGGACGGCGTCGTCACCCGGGCGGTCTTCAAGGACATCGCGGAGGAGATCTGCGTGATGGACCCGGACGCGGTGCTGCCGCCCGCCGTCGAGCGCGTCCGCGCCGACGTGCCCGACGACATGAAGCTGCTGTCGATCTTCACCGACGTCTTCGACTGCTTCTTCCGCTTCCTCGGTGCCACGCTCGCCACCGACGGCGTCGTCGACGAGGACACCTTCTGGCGGACGGTGGCGGAGTGCGTGGCCGACTACCAGGAGGCGCACCCGCAGCTCGCGGACAAGTTCAAGCAGTACGACATGTTCGCGCCGGAGTTCGCGCTGTCCTGCCTGAACCGGCTCCAGCTGCGCAACAACAAGCAGATGGTCGACCTCCAGGACCCGTCGGGCGCGCTCCAGCTCGTCGGCACCCTCGACAACCCGATCGCGCGGTACGCACCCGCCTGACCGGGAGCGACGAACGGGCGGGCGCCCGTGTCCCAGGCCCTCACGGACGCCCGCCGCACCCTCTCCGTCCCTACTCCGCCGGCCAGGGCACCTGCGCCGAGCGGTAGTGGTCGATCCCCAGCGCCGAGAACCGCGGCCCCTGGGCCGCCAGCCGCACCTTGTACGCGTCCCAGTCGTGCGTGGCCGCCGGCGACCAGCCCAGCTCGGCGATGCCCGGCAGCCTCGGGAACGCCATGAACTCGACCTGGTCGTTGGTCCACAGGGTCTCCGACCACAGCGGCGCCTCGACCCCGAGGACCGACTCGGCCGGCGCGCCCGGCAGGTACGCCCCCGGGTTCCAGTCGTAGGAGCGCCGCACCTCCACATGGCCCGCCCAGGTGAGCCCCAGCGGCGTGTTCTTGTCGTACTTCATGTCGAGGTACGCCCGGTCGGCCGGCGACAGCACCAGCTTCGTCCCGTTCTGCGCGGCACGGGCGACCTGCGCCTTCTCCGCCGCCGACGTCCTGTCGAGGCCCCAGTACTGGGCGACGGCGCCCTCGGCCGGCTCGGCGCCGGTCAGCTGGTGCCAGCCCATCACCGTCTTGCCGTACTTGCCGACGACGGCCTGTGCTTTCTCCATGAAGGCGGCGTAGTCCGCGTGCGAGGTGGAGTGCGCCTCGTCGCCGCCGATGTGGAGGTACTTCCCGGGCGTCATGGCGGCGATCTCGCGCACCACGTCGTCCACGAACCTGTACGTGATGTCCTTCGCCACGCACAGCGAGCTGAAGCCGACGCTGGTCCCCGTGTAGAGGGGCGGGGCGACGCCGTCGCAGTTCAGTTCGGGGTACGAGGCGAGCGCCGCGTTGGTGTGCCCCGGCAGGTCGATCTCGGGGACGACCTCCAGGTGGCGGGAGGCGGCGTACCGCAGGATCTCCTTGTAGTCGGCCTTCGTGTAGTAGCCGCCGGGGCCGCCGCCGACCTGGGTCGAGCCGCCGTACGTCGCGAGCCGCGGCCAGGAGTCGACGGCGATGCGCCAGCCCTGGTCGTCGGAGAGGTGCAGGTGCAGCTTGTTGACCTTGTAGAGCGCCATCTGGTCGATGTACGTCTTGACCTTGTCGACGCCGAAGAAGTGGCGCGACACGTCGAGCATCGCGCCCCGGTAGCCGTAGCGCGGCGCGTCCTCGATCGTGCCGCCCGCGACCTTCCACGGCCCCCGCTGCCGGGTGTCCTCCTCCACGGAGGCGGGCAGCAGCTGACGGAGCGTCTGCACGCCGTGGAAGAGCCCGGCGGGTTTGCGGGCGGTGATGGTGACCCCGTGGCGTCCGGACTCCAGCCGGTACCCCTCGTCGCCCAGCGAGGCGTCCCCGGAGCCGAGCCGCAGCCGGATCCCGTCCTTGGCGTCCCTCTCCGTGACCGCGAGCGCGTAGCCGGTGGACGGACGCAGGATGCCCGCGAGGTACGAGCCGATCCGCCGCGCCTCGCGCGAGTCGTCGTCGACCCTGATGCGCGTCCGGTGCGTGAGGGCGTAGGAAGGCCCGCCCTCGGAGACGGAGGCGGGCGCCGGAATCACTTGGCCCAGCGGTCTTGCTTCCGCGGCGGGCCCGGCGGCCGCCGGGGTGGCCGCGATGCTCGTCGCGCCGGTGGCGCCGCCGACGATGACGGCAACGACCAGCGGAGCGAACAGGCGGGGGAGCGTTCTGCGTTGACTCACGGGCGGTCCCTTCGGCGGGCTTCGCAACAGTGGCGTAGTGCAGGCGAACGGTCACCATGCGTATCGCGCGCCCACTTCGGGGTCAAGGGTTTAGACCACTTCCGCGTCCGTGTCCTGCTCCGGGAGACACCCGGACGCAATCGGCACCCCCCACGCCAGAAGTGAGATCCTGCCCGCATTCGGGCAGGATTCTTGCGTACGCCCCGAATCCCCCGCAGTATCTACGGGTGCTCGAACGCCGTCCTTCGTCGCCGCACGACGACCTCATCGACCACCTGATCCGCAGCACCGCGCTCCCGCGCGGTGAGGCCGCCCGGGTGGTGCTCGACGTGCTGGCGTACTTCGACGAGACGGCCGAGGACTTCGTGCGCCGCCGCCACCGCGAACTCCAGTCCGGCGGCCTGGTGAACGCGGAGATCTTCGAGCGGATCGCGGCCGAGCTGCCGCACCGCGCCGTGGCGCCGCCGGAGCTCTCGCTCCGCCAGCTGCGCCGCATCGTCTACGGCTGAGCGCCCACTCAACGACTCGAGGGACAGAGAACATATGTGCGGAATCGTCGGTTATATCGGCAAGCGTGACGTCGCCCCGCTGCTGCTCGAAGGGCTCCAGCGCCTGGAGTACCGCGGCTACGACTCGGCGGGCATCGTGGTGACGAGCCCCAAGGCCAGTGGCCTGAAGATGGTCAAGGCCAAGGGCCGCGTCCGCGACCTGGAGGCCAGGGTCCCCAAGCGCTTCGCCGGCACCACCGGCATCGCCCACACCCGCTGGGCCACCCACGGCGCCCCGAGCGACGAGAACGCGCACCCGCACCTCGACGCCGAGGGCAGGGTCGCCGTCGTGCACAACGGCATCATCGACAACGCCACCGAGCTGCGCGCCAAGCTGGTCGCCGACGGCGTCGAGTTCCTCTCCGAGACCGACACCGAGGTCCTGGTCCACCTCGTCGCCCGCTCCCAGGCCGTGACGCTGGAGGAGAAGGTCCGCGAGGCGCTGCGCCACGTCGAGGGCACGTACGGCATCGCCGTCATGCACGCCGACTTCTCCGACCGCATCGTCGTCGCCCGCAACGGCTCGCCGGTCGTCCTCGGCATCGGCGAGAAGGAGATGTTCGTCGCCTCCGACATCGCCGCGCTGGTCTCGCACACCCGCCAGATCGTCACCCTCGAAGACGGCGAGATGGCCACCCTCAAGGCCGACGACTTCCGCACGTACACCACCGAGGGGTCGCGTACGACGGCCACGCCGACCACCGTGGAGTGGGAGGCCGAGTCGTACGACATGGGCGGCCACGACACGTACATGCACAAGGAGATCTCCGAGCAGGCCGACGCCGTGGACCGCGTGCTGCGCGGCCGCATCGACGACCGCTTCTCCACCGTGCACCTGGGCGGCCTGAACCTGGACGCCCGCGAGGCGCGCGGGATCCGCCGCGTCAAGATCCTCGGCTGCGGCACGTCGTACCACGCGGGCATGATCGGCGCGCAGCTGATCGAGGAGCTGGCCCGCATCCCCGCCGACGCCGAGCCCGCGTCCGAGTTCCGCTACCGCAACCCGGTCGTGGACCCCGACACCCTCTACGTCGCCGTCTCCCAGTCCGGTGAGACGTACGACGTGCTGGCGGCCGTGCAGGAGCTCAAGCGCAAGGGCGCCCGCGTCCTCGGCGTGGTCAACGTCGTCGGCTCGGCGATCGCCCGTGAGGCCGACGGCGGCATGTACGTGCACGCCGGCCCCGAGGTCTGCGTCGTCTCCACCAAGTGCTTCACCAACACGGTCGTCGCCTTCGCGCTGCTCGCCCTGCACCTGGGCCGTATCCGCGACCTGTCCGTCGCCGACGGCAAGCGGCTCATCGCGGGCCTGCGCAAGCTGCCCGCCCAGATCGCCGCGATCCTGGAGACCGAGGACGAGATCAAGAAGATCGCCGAGGAGTACGCGGGCGCCCAGTCGATGATGTTCATCGGGCGTGTGCGCGGTTACCCGGTGGCGCTGGAGGCATCCCTCAAGCTGAAGGAGATCTCCTACATCCACGCCGAGGCGTACCCGGCCTCCGAGCTCAAGCACGGTCCGCTCGCCCTGATCGAGCCCGCCCTGCCGACGGTCGCGATCGTGCCCGACGACGATCTGCTGGAGAAGAACCGCGCGGCGCTGGAGGAGATCAAGGCGCGCAGCGGCCGGATCCTGGCGGTCGCGCACCGCGAGCAGGAAAAGGCCGACCACACCATTGTGGTCCCGAAGAACGAGACGGAGCTGGACCCGATCCTCATGGGCATTCCGCTCCAGCTCCTCGCCTACCACACGGCGCTGGCCATGGGCCGCGACATCGACAAGCCGCGCAACCTCGCCAAGTCCGTGACGGTCGAGTAACGGCCGGCGGATCGAACCCGCAGGTACGACGGAGGCCGGCCCCCGCACGGAGCAGGGGGCCGGCCTTGTGTCGCGGCGCTCAAGGAATCAGGGCATCAGGGCATCAGGGCATCAGGGCATCAGGGCATCAGGACATCAGGGGATCACGATGACCGGCCGCTGCGCGCGCCGCGCCAGCCGGCCCGCCACCGAGCCGAAGATCCGCCCGACCAGGCCGTGCGTCGTCCCGACCACGATCGCGTCGGCCGAGTACTCCTGGCCGACCTCCTCCAGCTCGTGGCAGATGTCGCCACCGCGCTCGACGAGGATCCACGGCACTTCGGAGAGGTAGTCCGCGCAGGCCAGCTCCAGTCCGAGCACCTCGGTGCGGTGATCCGGTACGTCCACGAAGACCGGCGGCTCGCATCCCGCCCAGACCGTGGTCGGCAGCCTGTTGGCCACATGGACGATGATCAGACCGGAGCCCGACCGCACCGCCATGCCGATGGCGTACGAGAGTGCCCGCTCGCTGGAGGTGGAACCGTCGAAGCCGACGACGACACCGTGCTGGAAGGCGGGATCGCAGGAATGGCGCGTTTGTTCCACCGCCCGGAGGTCGTCCAGGGGATCGGCGACCTGCTTGCGGTCCGCGGGTTCGGGCATTTCGTGACCGGCCATGGGTGTCTCGGCGAAGAAGTCCTCTGAGGAGGGGTCGCTTTTATTGAGGGAAAGAGTGGCAATGAGCGGTGGAGCTGTGTCCGGGAATCACCTTCCCAACCCCATACCCCCAAGGGTACGGCGACACTCCCCTTCTGCCCAGAGCCGACCGCCCCTCGGACGGCGTCCAAGGGAGCATGCACGAGCCCGGCCCGTAAGGCAATGCCGGTTGCCCCTTACAGGTGTCTTGGCGGACGAGCGCCGTCGGCCGCGGCGCCCGGCGGACATGATCGACGACATGGCCGACAGCGCGGCCGGCGACGCGGTTCACCGGGGTACGTTCGGCCGTGCCCGCGGGTGGCAGCGGTGACAGCGGCGGCGGAAGGACGGGCGCGGCCGCGCCCGCGGACGCCGGGGCGGGCACCACAGCGAGGGAAGTGCGCCGGGGAAACAGCGACCCGGCACTCCCGCGCCCATAGCTTTTCAGCCAACTTCATGCCGCAGCCCCACCCTTGGCGGAATGACCCCTCAACCCCTGTTCCACCAGGCGTGAAAGGACCGTCTCCGGCCAACGCACCCTACGGGGACGGGCCATGAGGGCGAGGCGCACTTCCCTGCGGGGCCCGCGAGTGGAACGCTTCGTGATCGAATGCTTCGCGCCAAGTGGCCTTGTCGACATAGTGCCGAATGCCGAAGTTGTCACGCCGGCGCCACGGGACACAGTAGATTCGATCATGGGTATATACGGCGGGGGAATCATGCAGGACCGAGGGGAAACGTGCAGGACCGAGAGGACGCGAACACCAAGGGGGGCTTAGCGTCATGAGCCAGGACTCCACTGCCGTACCGGAGGCCGCACGGAAGCTCTCCGGACGCCGCCGCCGGGAGATCGTAGCGGTGCTGCTCTTCAGCGGCGGCCCCATTTTCGAGAGCTCGATCCCGCTCTCCGTGTTCGGCATCGACCGGCAGGACGCAGGAGTGCCCCGATACCGCCTGCTGGTGTGCGCCGGCGAGGACGGACCGCTGCGCACCACCGGCGGGCTCGAACTGACCGCCCCCTACGGCCTGGAGGCGATGAGCCGGGCCGGCACCGTCGTCGTGCCGGCGTGGCGGTCCATCACCTCGCCACCGCCGCCGGAAGCGCTCGACGCCCTGCGCCGCGCCCACGAGGAGGGTGCCCGCATCGTCGGGCTGTGCACCGGCGCCTTCGTCCTGGCTGCGGCCGGGCTGCTCGACGGCCGCCCGGCCACCACGCACTGGATGTACGCGCCGACGCTCGCCAAGCGCTACCCGTCGGTCCACGTCGACCCGCGCGAGCTCTTCGTCGACGACGGCGACGTCCTCACATCGGCCGGCACGGCGGCCGGAATCGACCTGTGCCTGCACATCGTGCGTACGGACCACGGCACCGAGGCCGCCGGGGCGCTGGCCCGCAGGCTCGTCGTACCGCCGCGCCGCAGCGGCGGACAGGAGCGCTACCTCGACAGGTCTTTACCGGAGGAGATCGGCGCCGACCCGCTCGCCGAGGTCGTCGCCTGGGCGCTGGAGCACCTCCACGAGCAGTTCGACGTGGAGACGCTGGCCGCGCGCGCCTACATGAGCCGCCGCACCTTCGACCGGCGTTTCCGTTCCCTCACCGGAAGCGCTCCCCTGCAGTGGCTGATCACCCAGCGGGTGCTCCAGGCGCAGCGTCTGCTGGAGACGTCCGACTACTCGGTCGACGAGGTCGCGGGCCGCTGCGGCTTCCGCTCGCCGGTCGCGCTGCGCGGGCACTTCCGGCGCCAGCTGGGCTCGTCCCCGGCCGCGTACCGGGCCGCCTACCGGGCCCGGCGGCCGCAGAGCGAGATCCACCCGGCCCCGCCCGCGGTCGCCCAGACCGTGGACGCGCTGCCGCAGCAGGCCAGGCGCGCGGCGGCGGCGAGCACACCGGCGGGCCCCTCCGCGACCGCGTCGGCCGCCCACGAGCCGGGGAAACCCGGCTCCGACGCCTACGCCCCGGGCCGTCCGACGCTGCCCGGCCAGCGGGAACGCCCCGTAGGGTGAGACACATGAACGATCGCATGGTGTGGATCGACTGCGAGATGACCGGGCTCTCGCTGACGGACGACGCACTTATCGAGGTGGCCGCACTGGTCACCGACTCGGAGCTCAACGTGCTCGGCGAAGGGGTGGACATCGTGATCCGCCCGCCGGACGCGGCCCTGGAGACCATGCCCGAGGTGGTGCGGCAGATGCACACCGCCTCGGGTCTCCTCGACGAACTGGCCGGCGGAACGACGCTGGCCGACGCCGAGGAGCAGGTCCTGGCGTACGTGAAGAAATACGTGAAGGAGCCCGGCAGGGCCCCGCTGTGCGGAAACTCGGTCGGCACCGACCGCGGGTTCCTGCTGCGCGACATGTCGACGCTGGAGGCGTACCTCCACTACCGGATCGTGGACGTCTCGTCGGTCAAGGAGCTGGCCCGCCGCTGGTTCCCGCGGGCGTACTTCAACAGTCCGGAGAAGAACGGCAACCACCGGGCGCTCGCCGACATCAAGGACTCCATCGCGGAGCTGCGCTACTACCGGGAGGCGGTCTTCGTGCCCCAGCCCGGACCCGACTCCGACACGGCGAAGAAGATCGCCGCGAAGTACGTCCTGCCTGCGCAGCCCGCGGAGTAAGCACCCGGTGACGCCCGGCGAAACCTGGGCGCGAGCACCCTCTGGGACCCTGTACACTTTTTCTCAGCCGGTCGGTAACGACCGGCCACGGTGGGTGTAGCTCAGTTGGTAGAGCACCTGGTTGTGGTCCAGGTGGCCGCGGGTTCAAGTCCCGTCACTCACCCTGAATGATCAAGCTCTGACCTGTAAAAACAGGTCAGAGCTTTTTCGTTCCCGGAACTTTGGGAACGCGATGGGAGCACAGAGCCCTCACGCCGGTCGCATGGTCTGCCCATGGCGAGCACTGCAGGGCGCCCCTGGGCGACGGAACGATCGCCTGCCAAGTGAAGTGACGCGAGGCCGGCGCCTGACAGTTCGGACGGTCCGGCGAAGAGCAGGCCGCCGGGCAGTTCAAGGCCCTCGCCGATGTCATCTACAACTGTCCGTAAGCCAGCCTGGCGACACGACGCCCCCCTGCGGACGGGGCGTTTTCGACTCACCCCGCCGAGGCCGAAGGGCTCGCCGTCGGGGGTGTCCCCACGGGAGCAGGCCGGGGGCCCGGATCTTGTGCGTTCCGTGAGTCGTCATGGCCGTCATGACGACGCGCGGGTCACCAGCTCCGTCGGGAGCACGACCTGGCGGGGGGCGATGCTGCGGGTGCCCAGCGGGCGGCGGTCGGCGATCTCGGCGAGCAGGACCCGGGCCATCTCGCGGCCCATCTCCTCTATCGGCTGCCGGACGCTGGTCAGAGGCGGGTCCATGTGGCGGGCGATGACCGAGTCGTCGAAGCCGACCAGGGCCACATCGCCGGGAACGCTGCGGCCCCGCTCGCGCAGGACCTGGCGGGCGCCCGCCGCCATCACGTCGGACGCGGCGAAGACCGCGTCGAGGTCCGGGCGGCGCTCCAGCAGTTCCGTCATGGCGCGGCGGCCGCCCGCCTCGGTGAAGTCGGCGGGGGCGATCAGCCGCTCGTCGGCGTCGAGGCCGGCCGCGGCCAGTGCCTGCCGGTAACCGTCGAGACGGCACTGGGCGCCGTACACGTCGAGCCGTCCGGTGATGGTGGCTATCGTGCGGCGGCCGCGCGCCACGAGGTGGTCCACGGCGCCGCGCGCGCCCGCCACGTTGTCCGCGTCGACCCAGGCGAGCGGCTCGCGCTCGGAGCGGCGGCCGCTGATGACGGTCGGTATGCCCAGCCCGGCCAGCAGCTCGGGCAGCGGGTCGTCGGCGCGTACGGAGACCAGCAGGACGCCGTCGACCCGGTGGCCCGCGAGGTAGTGCGCCAGGCGGCCGCGCTCGCGGTCGTTGCCGACGATGGTGAGCAGCAGCTGCATCTCGGTCCTGTCGAGGGCGGCGCCGACGCCCCGCAGGATGTCGGAGAAGTACGGCTCGGCGAAGAAGCGGGACTCGACCTCGGGGACGACGAGCGCGACGGCGTCGGCGCGGTTGGCGGCGAGGGCGCGGGCCGCGCGGTTCGGTACGTACCCCAGCTCGTCGACGGCGGCCTCGACGGCGGCGCGGGTCTCCTCGCTCACCCGCGGGGATCCGTTGACCACCCGGGAGGCGGTGCCCCGGCCGACACCGGCGCGTGCGGCCACTTCTTCGAGAGTCGGCCGTCCGCCGCTCCGGTTCCGGAATCCACGCGTCACGATGTCCCGACCTCCCCGCCCCATGTGCCGTCCGGTCGCGGTCCGGCGCTGCGCAATACCTCATAGCGGTCTCGGACCGCACATCCCGCCGTCCGGCGTCTTGACACTCCCACAGAGAGCCGCGAACCTTCAACACATCACAAGTGGGAGCGCTCCCACCCTACCTGACCCATACACATCCCGCACGTTCCCCGCCCGGGGCGCAGCCGCAATTCAAGGGCTCACCAGCACAGTTGACCGGCGGTCGGCACGTCAGGGCACAAGGAGGACGCAATGCGCATCATCAGCACCCGAACGCCCCACCGGGCGGTGGTCGTCGCCGTTGTCGTGGCACTCGGCGCCGGCCTGCTCGGCGGCTGTGCCGAGGACAGCGACGACCCGGACGGCGGCTCCGGCAACAGCGGGACGGACGCCGGGGGCAGGACCACGATCGAGATCGGCACCTTCGGGGTCTTCGGCTACAAGCAGGCCGGGCTCTACGACGCGTACATGAAGCTGCACCCGGAGATCCTCATCAAGGAGGACGTGACCGAGCGCGTCGACACGTACTACCCGGAACTGCTGACGCACCTCGCGGCCAACAGCGGCCTCCAGGACATCCAGGCCATAGAGGTCGGGAACATCAACGAGATCGCCACCACCCAGGCCGACAAGTTCGAGGACCTGTCCGAGGCGCCCGGCGTCGACAAGTCGAACTGGCTGGACTGGAAGTGGGCGCAGGGGACCACCAAGGACGGGCGGACCGTCGCGCTCGGCACCGACATCGGGCCCATGGGCATGTGCTACCGCAAGGACCTGTTCGAGAAGGCGGGGCTGCCGACCGACCGTGAGGCCGTCGGCAAGCTGTGGGCGGGCGACTGGCAGAAGTACGTCGACGCCGGCAAGCGGTACAAGGCGAAGGGGCCCGAGGGCACCACGTTCACCGACTCGGCGGCCGGTCTCTTCGCCGCCGTCAACAACGGCTACGCGGAGCGCTTCTACGGCGCCGACGGTGAATTGATCTACAAGGACAGCCCGGCCGTGAAGACCGCCTGGGACCTGGCGATGCAGGCCGCGACGGGCGGACTGACCGGAAAGCTGAAGCAGTTCGACAAGGCGTGGGACCAGGCGTACGCGAACGGGACCTTCGCCACCGTCTCCTGCCCGCCGTGGATGCTCGGCTACATCAAGGAGAAGGCGGGAGCGGCGGGCGAGGACAAGTGGGACGTCGCGGCGGCCCCCAAACCCGCCAACTGGGGCGGCTCGTTCATCGGCGTACCGAAGGCGGGCAGGAACAAGGCGGAGGCGGTCAAGCTCGCGGCCTGGCTGACCGCGCCCGAACAGCAGGCGAAACTCTTCGACCAGCAGGCGAGCTTCCCGTCCACCCCGCCGGCGTACGAACTGGACGCGGTCTCGGGCGCCAGGAACCCGTACTTCGGCGACGCGCCCACCGGGCGGCTCTTCGCCGAGGCGGCCAAGGGCATCCCGACGCTGGTGCTCGGCCCGAAGGACCAGCAGATCGGTACCGCTTTCGGTGACGTCGGCATCCTCCAGGTGGAGCAGCAGGGCAAGAGCCCGGAGCAGGGCTGGGAAGCGGCCCTGAAGGAGATCGACAACGCGGTGGACGGCGGCTGATGCGCCCGTACACCGACCACGCGGTGTCCCCCTCCGCGGGGGACGCGGCCGCGGACCGCCCGGAAGCGGCGCCGGCGGCGGGCGGGCGGCCGGGGGACACCGACCGCCGCCGGGCGTGGCGCAGCAGGCGCTACCGCTGGGACACGAAGTACAGCCCGTACGCCTTCGTCGCGCCCTTCTTCGTCTTCTTCGCGGCCTTCGGGGTCTTCCCCCTCCTCTATACGGGCTGGTCGTCGCTGCACCGCGTGTCGCTGTCGGCGCCGAACGACATGCGGTGGGCGGGGCTGCACAACTACACGCGGCTGCTGGAGGACGAGTTCTTCTGGAACGCGCTGCGCAACACCTTCACCATCGGCATCCTCTCGACGGTGCCGCAGCTGCTGATGGCGCTGGGCATCGCGCACCTGCTCAACTACCGGCTGCGCGCCTCGGGCTTCTTCCGGGTCGCGATCCTCACGCCGTACGCCACTTCGGTGGCCGCCGCGACACTCGTCTTCGTCCTCCTCTTCGGACGCGACTACGGGATGATCAACTGGGCGCTGGACGCGGTGGGGCTCGGGAAGGTCGACTGGCAGAGCGGGACCCTGTCGTCGCAGGTGGCGGTCTCCTCGATCGTGGTCTGGCGGTGGACGGGCTACAACGCGCTGATCTATCTGGCCGCGATGCAGGCCGTGCCGAACGATCTGTACGAGTCGGCGGCGCTGGACGGGGCGACGCGCTGGCAGCAGTTCCTCCACGTCACCATCCCCTCCCTGCGGCCGACGATCCTCTTCACGGTCGTCGTCTCGACGATCGGCGCGACGCAGCTGTTCGGCGAACCGCTGCTGTTCGGCGGGGCGGGCGGGCAGAAGGGCGGGGCGTCGCACCAGTTCCAGACGCTCGGCCTCTACCTGTACGAGCAGGGCTGGTTCAACTTCCACCTCGGCCGGGCCTCCGCGATCGCCTGGGCGATGTTCCTGATCCTGCTGATCGTCGCGGGCGTGTACCTGCTCATCGCCCGCCGCCTGAGGAGGAGCCAATGACGAAACTGACGCGTGTGCGCGCCGGCCGCCATCTGCACGGCGGCCCCCTCACCTACGCCGTGCTGACCGTCTTCACGGCCGGCTCGCTGTTCCCCCTCGTCTGGACGGCGGTCGCGGCCTCCCGCAACAGCACCCGGCTGTCGCAGACGCCGCCGCCGTTCTGGTTCGGCGGGAACCTCTTCAAGAACCTCCAGACCGCCTGGACCGACGCCAACATGGGGCTCGCCCTGCTCAACACGGCGGTGGTGGCCGGGACCGTCGCCCTGGGGACCGTCCTCTTCTCGACCCTGGCCGGCTTCGCCTTCGCCAAGCTGCGCTTCCGCTTCAAGAACCTGCTGATGCTGCTGGTGGTCGCCACGATGATGGTGCCGCCGCAGCTCAGCGTCGTACCCCTCTTCATGACCATCGCCGAGCTGGAGTGGACCGACCAGCTCCAGGCCGTCGTCCTGCCGACCCTCGTCAGCGCCTTCGGGGTCTTCTTCATGCGTCAGTACCTGGTGCAGGCGCTGCCGAGCGAGCTGATCGAGGCGGCGCGGGTGGACGGCGCGAGCAGTCTGCGGATCATCTGGCACATCGTCTTCCCGGCCGCCAGGCCCGCGATGGCGGTGCTGGGCATGCTCACCTTCGTGGCCGCCTGGAACGACTTCTTCTGGCCGGTCATCGCGTTGACCCAGGACAACCCGACCGTGCAGGTGGCGCTCGCCAACCTCGGTCAGGGGTTCGTCCCCGACCAGTCGGTCGTCATGGCCGGCGCCCTGCTCGGCACGCTGCCGCTGCTGCTGGCCTTCACGCTCTTCGGGAGGCAGATCGTGGGCGGGATCATGCAGGGCGCGGTCAAGGGCTGACGCGCGCCGACCCCACTCCGTACCGGGAGGACTTCCATGACCGAGAGCACCGAGAGCACCGAGGGCACCGAGGGCACCGAGAGCTTTCCGCCCGGCTTCCTGTGGGGCACCGCGACCGCCGCGTACCAGATCGAGGGCGCGGCACGGAAGGACGGCCGCACCCCGTCGATCTGGGACACCTTCAGCCGTACGCCGGGCAAGGTGCTCGGCGGTGACACCGGGGACGTGGCCGCCGACCACTACCACCGCATGCCCGGCGACGTACGGATGATGGCCGACCTGGGCATGGGCGCGTACCGCTTCTCGGTGTCCTGGCCGCGCGTGCAGCCGGGCGGCCGGGGCCCGGCGTGCGAGCGCGGCCTGGACTTCTACCGCGCGCTCGCCGACGAGCTGCTGGCGGCCGGGATCACGCCCAGCCTCACCCTGTACCACTGGGACCTGCCGCAAGAACTGGAAGACACTGGCGGCTGGCCGGAGCGCGACACGGCGTACCGCTTCGCGGAGTACGCGGGCCTGGTCGCCGAGGCGCTGGGCGACCGCGTCGAGCTGTGGACCACCCTCAACGAGCCGTGGTGCAGCGCCTTCCTGGGGTACGCCTCCGGGGTGCACGCCCCCGGCCGCACCGACCCGGTGGCCGCCCTGCGCGCCGCCCACCACCTGAACCTGGCGCACGGCCTGGCCGTCCAGGCGCTGCGCGCCGCGCTTGCGGCCCGCGCGCGGATCGGCGTGAGCCTCAATCCGAGCGCGGTCAGGCCGCTCACGCAGTCACCGGGGGACCTGGACGCGCGGCGCCGCATCGACGCCCTCGCGAACCGGATCTTCACGGGCCCGATGCTGGCGGGCGCGTACCCCTCCGACCTCTTCGCCGACACCGCGCACCTGACGGACTGGTCGTTCGTACGGGACGGGGACGAGGCGACGGCCGGAGCGCCGCTGGACACGCTGGGCATCAACTACTACGCCCCGGCGGTGGTTTCGGCGCCCGACGACACCGTGAAGGGCTCGGGCCGCGACGGCCACGGCGGCGGCGACCACTCCCCCTGGCCCGGCTCGGAGTCCGTCGTCTTCCACCGGCCGCCGGGCGAGCTGACCGCGATGGACTGGTCCGTCGATCCGACGGGCCTGTGCGACCTGCTGATGCGGTACGCCCGCGAGGCGCCGGGCGTGGCGCTGATGATCACGGAGAACGGCGCGGCGTACGACGACAAGCCGGCCGCCGACGGCACGGTCCACGACCCGGACCGCATCAGCTACCTGCACGGTCACCTGACGGCGGTGCGCCGGGCGATCCGGGACGGGGCGGACGTGCGCGGCTACTTCCTCTGGTCGCTGATGGACAACTTCGAGTGGGCGTACGGCTACAGCAAGCGGTTCGGCGCGGTGTACGTCGACTACGGGACGCAGGAGCGTACGCCGAAGTCGAGCGCGCGGTGGTACGGGCGGGTGGCGAGGACGGGCGTGCTGCCGCGCCCGGTGCCGGACGAGTGATCCGGCCCCCGAGCCCGGCCTCCTCCCCTCCCGCTCCCTCCCCTCCCCGATCCGACGTAGCCTGGAGAGTGGACTCGGGGTCGTTCCACTCGCCCGCCGGAGGCGGATGATCATGGCGTCACTCGTAAGCAGAAACTTCGACTCCTCGGACGAGACCCGTCCGTTCGAGGACGGCAAGGGCAGGCTCGACGTGATCACCACGGACCGGGGTCCGGTCGGCCGAGCCGTCTTCGAGCCGGGCTGGCAGTGGACCGAGCATGTCAAGCCCATCGCCGGGACCGACAGCTGCCAGGCCGCCCACGTCGGCTACGTCGTGAGCGGCCGGATGAAGATCGTCATGGACGACGGCGAGAGCATCGAGCTCGGACCCGGCGATTTCGCCTCCGTCGCACCCGGCCACGACGCCTGGGTTCTCGGCGACGAGCCGTGCGTGTTCCTCGACTGGGTCGGCTTCGGCGACTACGCCGTCCCCACGCGCACAGCCGGTCGCTGAATCCGTTCCGTGAACCGCCGCGACCCCGCCGAGGGGCGGCTGTACGCCATCCGTGTTGTCATCGAGGGAGGAGAGAACAACGTCCCGAGCGCGGGAGGAACCCCGACATCATGGCTATGAACAAGCAGCTCAAGGCTCGCGACATCATGACCGGCGGAGTGCAGTGCGTCGGTGCGCACCAGTCGCTGTTCGAGGCGTCGCAGATGATGCGCGACCTGAACGTCGGCTGTCTGCCCATCTGCGGCGACGACAACAGGATCACCGGCCTGATCACCGATCGCGACATCGTCGTGAAGTGCTGCGCCGAAGGCGTCGACCCGGCGACGGTGCAGGCCGGCACGTTGAACGGACACGTGCACTGGATCGATGCCGACGCGGACGCCGGCGAAGCCCTGGAAGTCATGGAAACACACCAGATCAAGCGTCTCCCGGTCATCGACGTCGCGGGAGGCCACCAGCTGGTCGGCATGATCACGGAGGCCAACCTCGCCAAGAACCTCAGCGACGAACAGATCGCGGAGTTCGCGACGCGGGTGTACGCCGCCACCGGCTGAACAGTCCGCACGCCCCCGGGGCCGGCCGTTCGTCAACCGCCCCGGGCACCGCCGTGCGCGGGCCGGGCCCGGGTCAGCCCTGTGGCCGAAGCGCCGACAGGCCCTTCTGAAGGTCCTCGCGGTTCATCGCCGGCTGCACCGTCACCTCCGCGCCCAGTTCGAAGAACGGCTCCGCGACGGAGGGCAGTTGTGAGCTGTCCTGCATGTCGAAGACCATGATGCAGGACCGCTTGCCCTCGGTGCCGGTGAAGTAGGCCGCCTCGGGCTTGAGCCGGTCCATCGTCGACTCCAGGAGCTGCGGAAGCGTGCCGTTCTTGAGCGCCTCCGTCGAGATCCTGGTGTCCATCACGGCTCGCAGCATGACCCTCATCGCCATCGCTCCTCACGCGGCGCACCACGGCCGGCGCAGCCCCAGCCGCGCACGTCGAAGCCCGGTGGCGTCGTCCCGCTCAGCCTCGTTACGGGTGATCGGAGCGGCAACATCTCATCGACCGTTCGAGCACCCGCGCACCCCGGCCGGGCGGGGAAGCCGGGAAGTCCGGAAGCCGGTCGAAGCCGGTCGAAGCCGCACGCCCGCGGGCTTCCTTCCCGTCACCGCCCCCGTCCCGTCACCGCCGCCCGCTTGCGCCGTCCCAACCGGTGTCCGTTCTGCTCGCCCGCCGCGCACCGGCCGTGGAGGCCGATCCAGATACGGACCTCGGTGCCGCCGAGCACCGAATGCCCGATGCGTACGTCGCCGCCCGTCGACTCCGCGACCCGCCGCACGATGTCCAGACCGAGGCCCGTGGACCCGTCCCTGCCCCCGCTGTTGCCGCGCACCAGCGCCGCCTTCGGGTCGGGGATGCCGGGCCCCGCGTCCGAGACGAGGACGATGACGGCGTCGTCGCCGTTGTGCACGTCCACCGAGAAGGCCGTGCCCACGGGGGTGTGGCGGAAGACGTTGCCGAGCAGCGCGTCGAGCGCGGCCGCCAGTTCGGGCCGGGCGACCGGGATGCGTACCGTACGGTCGACCCCCGCCAGACGCACCTTCCTGCCCTCGTCCTCCGCCAGCGCCGACCAGAAGTCCATGCGTTCGCGCACGACTTCGGACACGTCGCAGCCCGCGCCGGGCCCCGGCAGTCCCTGCCCCAGCACCTGCGCCTGCGACCGCTGTTCGCGCGCCGTACGGATGATCGTGTCGACCTCGCGTTCCAGCTGCTCGACCGCGGCCCTGGTCTGCTCGGCGGCCGGTCCCTCGCCGAGCGAGGCCGCGTTCAGGCGCAGCACCGTCAGCGGGGTCCGCAGCCGGTGTGACAGATCGGCGGCCAGTTCGCGCTCGTTGGCGAGGAGCTGGACCACCTGGTCGGCCATGGAGTTGAACGCGGCGGCGGCGGAGCGCAGTTCGGTCGGCCCCTCCTCGGGGACGCGTACGCCGAGCCTGCCCTCCCCCAGGTCGTGCGCGGCGCCCGCGAGCCGCTGGGCGGGCTGGACCATGCGCACGCCGAGCCGGTCCGCGACCGCCACCGAGCCGATGATCAGGGCGATTCCCACGCCCGCCAGGATGATCCAGGCGGTGGCCACGCCGTTGCTGACGTCGTCCTCGGGCACGAAGACCTCGACGACGGCGATCCGTCCGCTGGCGATCGCGGTCGGCTGGAGCAACGCGTAGCCGCCCGGCACCTCCGAGATGGAGGCGCGGCCGATCCGCCGCGTGGTCTCCAGGTCCTGCTGCGCCGCCCGGCGCTCGCCGATCACCAGCGGCACGCTGCCCGCCTCGTCTGCGGCCGGGACGTGCACGGCCATCCGGCCCGCGATGCCGACCTCGGTGGTCTGGACCGCCCGGTCCAGCGAGTCGCGGTCGGTGGCGATGGAGAGGGTGGGGCCGATGGTGGCGGCCCAGCGTTCGGCGTTGGAGAAGGCCCGGTCCCTGGCCATCTCCTTGACGACGAGTCCGAGCGGTACGGCGAAGGCCACCACGACCATCACGGTCACCGCCAGGCACACCTTGACCAGTGCCCACCTCATCGCGGCGGCTCCAGCTTCACGCCGACCCCGCGCAGGGTGTGCAGATAGCGGGGGCTCGCCGCGGTCTCGCCGAGCTTGCGGCGCAGCCAGGACAGGTGGACGTCGATGGTCTGGTCGTCGCCGTAGCTCTGCTGCCAGACCTCGGCGAGCAGCTCCTTGCGCGGTACGACGACTCCGGGCCGCCCCGCGAGGAACGCCAGCAGGTCGAATTCTCGGCGCGTCAGGTCCAGCCGCGCGCCGTCCAGCTCGGCCTGCCGGCGCAGCGGGTCGATGGAGAGCCCGCCGACCCGGAGCACCCGGGACGGCGGCTCGGCGCCCGCGACGGCGCGGGCGCGGCGCAGTACGGCGGCCATGCGGGCGGACAGGTGCTCGACCGAGAAGGGCTTGATGAGGTAGTCGTCGGCGCCGTCGTTGAGCAGCCGTACGATCTCCGCCTCGTCGTCGCGCGCGGTGGCGATGATCACGGGCACGTCGGTGATGCCGCGCAGCATCTTCAGCGCTTCCGACCCGTCGAGGTCGGGCAGACCGAGGTCGAGAATGACCACGTCGAAGCCGAAATGGGCGACCTCGCGCAGCGCCTCCAGTGCCGTACCGACGCTGCGCACCGTGTGGGTGGCTTCGGTCAGGTGCCGGATGAGGGCGGAACGTACGAACTGGTCGTCCTCGACCACGAGCACACTTGCCATGGGCGGCACCGTACGCCATGCGGGGGACGGAGGTCCCCCTGGGCGGGGGTGGGACGGGTGGGGCAGTATGACCCGGATGCAACGAGGATTCGTACACGCCGTGGCGTGGTCGCTCGCCACCGGCGCGGCGGTCACGCTGTCGTGGTGGGGCGTGCACACGGTGATGGCCGGTACGGCGTACGACCCTCCGCAGGCCCTCCCGGTCCCCACCGGCCCGCCCGAGCGGAGCGCCACCGCGCGGAGCGTGGAATCGCCGTCGTCCTCGTCCTCGGCGCGGCGCTCCGAAGAAGCCGAGAAGGCCACCGGGCGGCCGGAACGCTCCGCGTCGCCGCCGCTCACCCCGGCGGACCGCTCCACCCCGCCTCCGAGCCGTACGCCGAGCGGTTCCGCCGGCCCGTCCGGCGCCGGCGCCGGCTCCCCGCCACCGTCGCCGTCGCGGCCGCCGGCGGCCGCGGACAGCCAGGTGAGGAGCTACACCACCGAGGGCGGCCGGGTGACCTTCGACCTGGGGAAGACCTCCGCCAAGCTGGTTTCCGCGACGCCGGCGACGGGCTGGTCGATGCAGGTCTGGAAGGATCCGTCCTGGATCCGGGTGGAGTTCACCGCGGGCGCGGCCGCGGTATCGGTCTTCTGCACCTGGCACGACCACGAGCCGACGGTCGAGATCGTGAAGTCCTGACCGGAGTCACGTGCCGCCGTCACATACCGCGCTCACGTGCCGGAGTCAGGTGAAGGCGGACGCCGGCGGCTCCGGCGAGGGCCGGGCGCTCGCATCGGTGACGACGGCCGCGCCACCCGTGAAGTCGGCCAGTTCCCGGCCGTGTTCCACCCGCCCCGGGTGCGGGTCGGTCGCGGTGCGGCGGGTCCACTCGGCGATGGGCAGCGTACGGTCCGACGCCAGCAGCACCGCGTTGCCGAAGCGCCGCCCGCGCAGCACGGCCGGATCGGCGGCGAGGGCGAGCTCGGGCCAGACGGCGGCGGCGGTGGCGATCTGGCCGCGCAGGTACGCGAGGGGCGGGCCGTCGGCGAGGTTGGCGGCGTAGAAGCCCCCGGGCCTCAGCACTCTGCGTACGTCGGCGAGGAATTCGGTGCTGGTGAGGTGCCCGGGCGTACGGGCTCCGCTGAACACGTCCGCGATCACCAGGTCCGCCCAGCCGTCCGCGGCCTTGCCGAGCCCGGCGCGGGCGTCGAGGGAGCGGACGCGGATACGGGCCTGGGCGTCCAGCGGTACCACCCTGCGCACCAGGTGGACGAGCGCCGCGTCCACCTCGACGATCTGCTGGGTGGAGCGGGGCCGGGTGGCGGCGACGTAACGGGCCAGGGTGAAGGCGCCGCCGCCCAGGTGCAGGACGTGGACGGGCTGTCCCGGCGGGGCGGTGAGATCGGCGATGTGGCCGAGTCTGCGCTGGTACGCGAAGTCGAGGTGGGACGGGTCGTCGAGGTCCACGTGGGACTGCGGGGCGCCGTCGATGAGGAGGGTCCAGCCGCGCGGCCGGTCCCGGTCGGGTATCAGTTCGGCGAGTCCGCCGTCGACGTGCTCGACGACAGGCTCGGGGGCGGCGCGCTCGCGCCGTCTGCTGTTCTTTGCCACACAGCCAGTATCGGTTCGATCCGCTCAGCGGACCCGGTCGGCCGCCTCGATCAGCCGGGCCGCCTCGCCGAGGGCCGCCCTGAGCACCGCCGGGTCGGTGAGCGGTCCCGTGTCGGTGGGCGGCAGCAGCCAGCCGGTGCCGCTGACGGGCGGCTCGGGAACCACGGGCCGCGCGTCGGCCCCGATGTCGCCGGTCGGGCCCGCCGGGAGGCTCAGGCCGCGCCCGGCCGTCTGCGTACAGGCGCTGCCCGGCATGTCCCAGCCGTCGGCGGTGCCGGGGGGTACCAGGAAGCCGAGGGTGGCGCAGGGGCCGTCGTGCAGCACGGGGCCGACGGCGGGGGCGGAGGCGCGGCGGATGATGTCCACCGCTTCGAGGCCCTGCCGCACCGGGACCGTCACCAGGTCGCACGGCTCGACGCCAGGGACACAGGAGGTTCCTCCCGCCGCCGGCGGACCGGCGCTGAAGTCCTGGGTGGGCCTGTGCTGAGCCGTCGTCCTTGAGCCGCTGATCTTCACGCCGGCCTCCAACAAGGGAACCCTCCTCGCTCGAACGGGAACCGCGCTCCCGCTCCTCATTCTTCAACGCGCCGAAGCGTCAACGGCTACGGTGCCGCGCCGCCGCAAAGGATGGCAGTTCATGGCAGATCGTGGGTGAGATATCCCGTTTGCAGCGAAACACCGTGTGTTCAAGTCGTCACAGCGGGTACGTTTTTGCTCCGCTGGAGCACGCGAACCCTGCGGGAGGTCTTGGCCATGCCGAACAACGACTTCCGCCGCCTGCGAGGGTCCCGCTCACCGGCCGAATTCGCCGCCGCCGTCCGCAGGGCGGCACGTGAGATCGGTGAACAGGTCGCGTGCGACGCGCGCTACATCGGGCGCGTCGAAGCCGGCGAGATCCGATGTCCCAACTACGCGTACGAACGCGTCTTCCTGTACATGTTCCCCGGCCTGACGCTGGCGGACCTGGGCTTCTCGGCCCGCGAAACGGTACGTGGCAGGGGAGCGCGCACCACCACGACCCACAGCGACAGCGACGAGGAGAGCGACGTGCTGCGTCGCGCGTTCATGACGAGCGGCACCACCACCGTGGCGGCCGTGTCCCTGGGACTCGGCACCGCGCCGAGCGCCTCCGGTGCGGCCGACGCCCTCGGTGTGTCCGGTACGTCCGGTCCGCCGGCCGTAGCGCACCGCCGGCTCGGTGAGGCCGAGGTCAAGGCCGTGGAGGACGCGGTGCGGCAGATCCGGCTGCTCGACGACCGGCACGGCGCCGACGGCCTCTACAAGCGGGCCGCGCAGCCGCTCCGGACCGCCTACGCCCTGCTCGAGGCGAGCACGACGTCCCGCAGGTCGATGGCCGACCGGCTGCACGCCGGCGCCGGTGAACTCGCGCTCTCCGTGGGCTGGCTCGCGCACGACTCGGGCCGCTTCGACGACGCCCGCTCGCACTACGCGGAAGCACTCGCGACGGCCCGGGTGGCCGGCGATCCCGCGTTGGAGGCCCACGCGTTCAGCAACTCGGCGTTCCTCGCCCGGGACACGGGCCGGCCGCGCGAGGCGGTCCGGGCCGCCCAGGCGGGACAGCGCGCGGCGCAGCACGTGGCCTCGCCGCGGCTGCTCTCGCTGCTCACCCTGCGCGAGGCGGGCGGCTGGGCGGGGCTCGGTGACCGTACGGGCTGCGAGCAGGCGCTCGGCCGCGCCAAGTCCCTCTTCGAACGCGGTACGGCACAGGCCGATCCCGAGTGGATGAGCTTCTTCGGCGAGGCGGAGCTGGAGGGGCTGGAGGCCCAGTGCTGGTCGGCCCTGGGCGACTGGTCGCGCGCGGCCCGGCACGCCCGGCGCGCGGCGGCCCTCCAGGACCCCCACTTCACCCGGAACCTGGCCCTCTACAGCGCCGAGCTCGCCGACGACCTGGCCCGCGCCGGGGCGCCGGACGAGGCGGCCGCGGTGGGGCAGGGCGTACTGGATCTCCTGGAAGAGGTCCAGTCGTCCCGTATCCAGACGATGCTCACCGCGACGACCCGCGTCCTGCTGCCGCACCGCCGCTCGCCGTCGGTGGCTCCGTTCCTGTCCCGGCACGCGAGCGCGGGGGCGTCGCGCGGCGTCTGAACCTCCACGCCCGAATCCCCCCGGCCGGTCGGCCGGGGGCCGGCCGGCCGGTCAGGTGGTCAGGTGGTCAGGTGGTCAGGTGGCCGGTGTCGTTCCAGCGCTCGATCGCCGGGTCGCCGTACGCCCAGCCGAGGACCGACAGGGACGTCGGGTCCAGCCGGATGCGGGCGCCGAACGAGACGTCCAGGCCGAGCCAGCGGGCGCCCAGCGCGCGCAGGACGTGGCCGTGCGCGAAGACCAGCACGTCGCGGTCGGCCGAGCGCGCCCAGGCGACGACCTCGTCCACACGGCCGGAGAGCTCCGCGAGCGTCTCGCCGTCCGGCACCCCGTCGCGCCAGATGACCCAGTCGGGCCGCCCCTTCTGGATCTCGGGGGTCGTCATGCCCTCGTACGCCCCGTAGTCCCACTCCATCAGCGCGTCCCACTCCTGCGCACGGTCGCCGAACCCGGCGATCGCGCAGGTCTCACTGGCCCGCAGGAGCGGGCTGGTGCGCACCTCGGCGTCCGGCAGGCCGTCGAGCGGCGCCCGGTTCAGACGCTCGCCGAGCAGCTTCGCGCCGCGGCGGCCCTCGTCGAGCAGAGGGATGTCGGTCCTGCCGGTGTGCTTGCCGGACAGCGACCATTCGGTCTGTCCGTGCCGGGCCAGCAGGATGCGCGGTGCCATGACGGTGTCTCCCTGACGGTGCGAAGAACGGATGATACGGACGGAAAGGGCCGCCCGCACCATCATCGCGCACCCTGCCGAGGGGCAACCTCCCGGGCGATCGCGACGTCCCTGTACTCGCGTACCCGGTGCGCGCACATGTTCTCGTACACCGTACGGTTGAAAGGGTGGCCAGACAGCCCGTAGGCCGCACATACAGACAAATGGAGAGCGTTCGGATGCAGGACACCGCGCCCCGCAGAAGGCCACGCTGGTGGACCGAGCTGCTGCTGATCGTGGTCGTCTACGCGGCGTACACCGGTGGCCGGCTGTTCGTACGCGGCGACGAGGCGACGGCCGTCACCCACGGCCTGGCGATCCTGCGTCTCGAAAAGCTCCTGCACCTCAACGCCGAGCACCCTCTCAACCGGCTCTTCACCGAGCACGCCTGGCTCGGCATACCCGCCGACTTCGCCTACGCGTCGCTGCACTACCTCGTCACCCCGGCGATCCTCGTCCGGCTCTTCAGGCGGCGCACCGCCCACTACCGGGCCGCGCGCACCTGGCTGATGCTCTCGACCCTGCTCGGCCTGGTCGGCTTCACGCTGATGCCGACCTGCCCGCCCCGCCTCCTCGACGCGGGGCACGGCTTCGTCGACACGATGGCGCAGTACAGCGTGTACGGCTGGTGGAGCGGCGCGGCGAGCGCGCCGCGCGGGCTCGGCTCGATGACCAACCAGTACGCGGCGATGCCGAGCCTGCATGTCGGATGGTCGCTGTGGTGCGGGGTGATGCTGTGGCGGCACGGCCGTACGCCGCTGATGAGGTTCCTCGGTGCCGCGTATCCGCTGCTGACCACTTTCGTGGTGATGGGGACGGCCAACCACTACTTTCTCGACGCGGTCGCGGGCGCTGCCGTGATGAGCCTCGGACTGGCTCTGACCAGGCCGTTCATGCGTCTGGCCGACCAGGTGCGGGACCGGTTCGCACCGGTGGCGGACGCCGTGGAGTCCACCGTTTCCGGTGGCGTTGTCAGTGGCGGATGCGAGACTTCCGCGGGTGAGCGAATTCCTGGGCAGCGGACACGAACTGACACCTCCGCAGGTACCCCCGCAGGGGACGGCGCCGAAACCGGCGACGGCACTGCGGCAGCGCCTCGCTGAGCTGCGCGGCCCGTCCGTCCCGCCACTGCCCCTGGACGCGCGCGCGTTGGCGGCGCTCGCCGCCAACCCGGGCTGCGAGCGGCGCGCGCTGCTCGACGGCGCGGGGGTGAACAAGACCGCGCTCGCCGCGGCGCTCGGCTCCCCGTCGGGGTTCGGGCAGTCGCAGTTCGCCTTCATGCGGGGCAACGCGTTCGAGGCCCGGGTCAAGGCCGACGGCGGCACGGAGCTGATGCGGCTGCTGTACGAGCGCATCGGCGCCGGCTGCGAGCCCCCCGCCCCCGGCGGGACCCGTGTGCCCGACCTGGCGGCGGCCGGTCCCGAGGGCCGGGCCGCGCGGACGGCGCTGGCCCTGCGCGAGGCCACGGCGGCGGGAGCCTGGACGCTGCTCGACCACCCGCTGCTGGCCCTGGAGGTGGCGGGTTCGCCCGCGTACCTGGAACCGGACGCGGTGGTGGTCCACCCCGACGGGCACTGGACCGTCGTGGAGATCAAGTCCTTCCCGGTGATCGACGGCTCGGCTGACGCGGCGAAGGTGGGCGCGGCCGCCCGCCAGGCCGCGGTGTACGTCCTGGCGCTGGAGCGGGTCGCGGCGAAGGTGGCGGGCGCGCGGGTGCGCCACTCGGTGCTGCTGGTCTGCCCCAAGGACTTCTCCAACCTGCCGGCGGCGTCGGCCGTCGACGTACGCAAGCAGCGGTCGGTGACCCGGCGCCAGCTGGAGCGGCTGACCCGCGTCGAGGACCTCGCCGCCGCGCTCCCCGAGGGCACGACCTTCGACGTGGACCAGCCGGTGGAGAAGCTGGCGGCGGCCGTCGGATCGGTCGGCGCGGCGTACGCCCCGGAGTGCCTGGCCGCGTGCGAGCTGGCCTTCCACTGCCGCGAGAAGGCGCGCGCGGCGGGCACGGTGGAGACGCTGGGCCGCAGCGTGCGCGGTGAGCTCGGCGGCCTGACGACGATCGGCGAGGTCCTGGCCGCGGCGGAGGGGACGGCGGGGGATCCGGCCGATCCGACGGTGGCGGCCCTGCGCCGGGCGGCGGCGCTGCGGTCCGAGGCGCTGGCCGGGGCGGCGGCCCGATGCTGACGCCGCCGGGCCGTGTCCGGCGGGTGCTCTCCCTCGCCCGCCCTTCCCCGGCTGCGCCCTGTGCGGCTCCGCCGCGTGGGAGCTGCGCCCCGGACCCCGGACCCCGGTCGCCGAAGCCGAAGAGGCCGAGAAGCTGCCGCGTGCGGCGGCTTCGAGTCCGCCCAGCGGCGAAGGGCACACCCGGAGGGCGTCCGGGGAAAACCACCCGCCGTCCACAGAAAGGCGCCCCATGTCGCTGATCAGCACGCTCGCGCGGCTGGACGCCGTACGGACCGGGCGGGCCCAGGCGCTGGCCACCGTCCGCCACCGGCACCTGTCCGAACGGCCCCTGGTGTTCGTACCGCTGACGACCGCGGGCGAGGCCGGTGCGCCGCTCGGGGCGCTCGTCGGGACCGACCGGGACGCGCCGCGGCTCCTCGCGGTGCCCCAGCCGCGCGACCGCGATCTGCGGTTCGCGTTCCTCGCGGAGCTGGCCGAGGCCGTCCTGCCGTACCTCGACGGGTACGCCGACGACGTCGAACCGGCCGAGCGGGGCGAGACCGATCCGGCGACCGGCAGGCGGGTCAAGGTCGAGGTCGAGCTGTGCAGGGACGCGCCGCAGCTGATCGTGCCGAGCCGGGCGGGCATCGAGTACGTACGGCTGCTCGGGCGGTCGATGCGTTTCCGGCGTACGGCCGAGCAAGCCGCCGAAGCGACGGACACGCCCTACCCGGCGCCCCCGCACATCCCGCTGCTCGGCCGCTGGCTGACGCACTACGGCGAGCGGGCCCGGGTGCCGGGGTCCTCGCTGCTCCTCGCGGCGACCGACCTGCTGGGCCGCCACTGGGCGACCGGGCAGTCCAGCCTGGAGGACCAGCATCTGGGTGCGCTGCTCGCCTGGATCGATCCGGACGGCGCGGCGGGCCAGTCCGGCGCCGAGGCCGCGCTGCGCGCGGAGCTGGAGCGGGACGGGCAGGGGCAGTTGGTGTGCCCGCCGGCCGGGCCCGCGACCGACCCGGCGTTCGACAACAAGCTGCTGGCACCCGCGATCGACCGCTACGACCGGGCCCGCAAGGCGCTCGCCGCCGCCGAGGACGGCCTCGCGGCGGACGCGCGCCTCGGTGAACTGGCCGCTGCCGAGCGGCACATCCGCGAGCTGCTCGCCGGGCAGGCGCTGCCCACCTGGAAGGCCGTGTGGCGCGGGCTCGACCTGCTGCGGGAGTTGCCGGAGGGAGCGCGGGCGGCGGACCGCTGGACGCGCGACCGCTGGTCGTACACCGGCCACCGCGACCGGGTGCGGGCCGGGGAGCCGCCGCAGCCCCGGCGCGACGACGCGGTGACCGCCGCGCAGAAGCTCGCTTCCCGCGAGAGCGCGCAGGCGCAGCTGGAGGCGCAGGAGGCGCTCGACGATCCGCTGGTGATGGCCGGGCGGCGGCTCGCGGGCGAGGCGTTCACCAGCGAGGTACTGGACGTGGAGATGACCATGAGCGAGGGCAGGCGGCCCAGCCCCCGCCCCCTGGTCACCGTCCGCACGGACGACGCCCCGCACCTGGGTGAGCGCACGAAGGTCTACCGCTCGCTGGACGGCAGGCCGCAGACGGCGGAGTTCGTGCGGTACGAGCAGGAGGCGGGCGTCCTGGTGCTGCGGGTGACCGACAAGATGGGCCGTGGCAAGGAGCCGGCGCCGGGGTCCGTGCCGGAGAAGGGCGAGCACGTCTGCTGGACGCTCTTCGAGCACGACCAGCGCGGCGGCCCCCAGCTGCCCGACCCGGAGGCGACGCCCTGGACCCACGGCGGCCCGCCGGGCGCGCGTGCCGAGCACCCCGACCCCGCGACCCCGGAGGACCTCCTGTGACCCGTCCCCCCTCCGCCGGGGCGCCGCGCTTCGACCCCGGCGCCGAGGCCGCCCGCGCGACCGCGGCGATCCTCCACGACACGCTGCACGGTGTGCACCGCGGTGTCGTCGTGGACTCGCCGCCCGGCGCGGGCAAGTCGACGCTCGTGGTGCGGGCGGCGCTCGAACTGGCCGCCGCCGGACGTCCGTTGATGGTGATCGCGCAGACCAACGCCCAGGTCGACGACCTGGTCCTGCGGCTCGCGGAGAAGGAGCCGGACCTCCCGGTCGGCCGTCTCCACAGCAACGACACCGACCCGTACGACAAGGCCCTCGACGACCTCGCGAACGTACGGAAGTCGGCGAAGGCCGCCGATCTCGCGGGGCTGGACGTCGTCATCTCGACGGCCGCGAAGTGGGCGCACGTGAAGACCACGGACCCGTGGACGCACGCGATCGTCGACGAGGCGTACCAGATGCGTTCGGACGCGCTGCTCGCCGTGGCCGGGCTCTTCGAGCGGGCGCTGTTCGTCGGCGACCCGGGCCAGCTGGACCCGTTCTCCGTGGTCGGCGCCGACCAGTGGGCGGGGCTCTCCTACGACCCGTCCGCCAGCGCGGTCTCGACCCTGCTCGCCCACAACCCCGAGCTGCCCCAGCACCGCCTGCCCGTGTCCTGGCGGCTCCCGGCCTCGGCCGCGCCGCTGGTCTCCGACGCGTTCTACCCGTACACGCCCTTCCGCAGCGGTACGGGCCACGGCGACCGGCGCCTGGCCTTCGGCGTCCCGTCCGACGGCTCGGGCCCCGACCGGGTGCTGGACGAGGCGGCCGCCTCGGGCTGGGGCCTGCTGGAACTCCCGGCCCGGCACACCCCGCGCACGGACCCCGAGGCGGTGCGGGCGGTGGCCCAGGTCGTACGCCGCCTCCTGGACCGGGGCGGCGCGGCGGTCAGCGAGCGCTCCCCCGACCCGGCCCCGCTGACGGCGGACCGGGTGGCGGTCGGCACGGCCCACCGCGACCAGGCGGCGGCGGTCCGGGCGGCACTGGCCGGCCTCGGCGTCACGGGCGTCGCGGTGGATACGGCGAACCGCCTCCAGGGCCGCGAGTTCGACGTGACGGTGGTGCTGCATCCGCTGTCGGGGCGGCCCGACGCGACGGCGTTCCACCTGGAGACGGGCCGCCTGTGCGTCCTGGCCTCGCGCCACCGGCACGCGTGCGTCGTGGTCTGCCGGGAGGGGGTCGCGGACCTGCTCGACGAGCACCCCTCGACGGAGCCGGTCCAGCTGGGCGTCACGGTCAAGTTCCCGGACGGCTGGGAGGCGAACCACGCGGTCCTGGCGCACCTGGCGGAGCACCGGGTCCGGTACCGGCCGTAGACCGCCCGGGGCGCGCTGAGGCGTACTTGCGCGGTCCGGGACAATGGACGGTGGCCATCGCGCACACGTGGCCCGAAGAGGGAAGGAAAACCCATGGCGGAACCCGAGCGCACCGAGCGGCGACTGCGCCCCGCGCCGCTGCTCTTCGAGCCTTCGGAGGCAGCCGCCGACCCCGAGCACTTCTTCGACCTGGAGTCGCTGGAGGACCCGGGCGAGCTGCTGGAACGTGCCACGGAACTGGCGCTGGCGTTCCGGACCGCGACCGACCGGGCCGTCGAGTTCCAGGCGATCGCCGCGGCTCAGCTCGCCGATCCCCAGCGCTTCGACCGGCTGACGGCGGCGGACATCGCGCGGCGCGCGGACTGGACCGAGGACTACGCCAAGAAGATGGTGGAGTTCGGCCGGGACCTGCTCCGCGGCCCGAAACTGCCGTAAAGCCGTAAGCCGCAGCGGTTTCGCTCTTCGGGCCGTCACAGACTCTTGGCATATGCGGGCCACAAGATACCGCCTGCCGGCCCTCCGTGTCCCGGTTTCCGCGAACCCGCGGGGACGGAGCAGCCGCTGTCGGTAGATGTAGGTGGCATGACCGCCCGCAAGCGAAACGACGTCTCCCCGTACGCGTACTCCGGCACTCCCGCCCATGTCACCAGCGCCGGCGCCGCCTGGCTCGCCTCCGCCGCCACGTATCCGCGCAGCACCCTCTCGCTGTGGGAGGTCCGCCCCGCCGATCCCGGCGTCCTGCCCTGCGGCTCCGTGTTCGACGTCGTGAGCGTCCCCGCGGTCTTCGGCCGCCGGATGCTGGACCGGTTGTGGGCGGACGGGCCGGGTTCGGGTCCGGTCGCCGTCCACCGCGGCCGCATGCTGCTCTTCACCGCCCCCGGCACCGCCCAGCGGCTCCCGTCGCTGCTCACCTGGGAGGAGTGGGGCCGTACGGGCAGTACCGCCGAGGAGGGCGGGGGGAGCGGGAAGGGCGCCGTGCCGTCGATCCTGTGTCACGGCCCGGGCGACGCCGTGACCGTCCCCCCGCTCAGCGCCCCGGCCACCGCCCCCGCCGGCGCGGGACCGCGCTGGCTGGTCGCCCCCGACGTCCGCCGCCCGTGGCTGCCGGGCGCCGAGGCGATGCTCTGGGCGTGTGTACGAGCGGCCCGCCCCGACCGGGGCACGGGGGCCCGGACATCGATTTTTCCTCCCGCCGATCAGGATGCTAAGGTCTACGACGTCAGCAGGCGCCGCTAGCTCAGTTGGTTAGAGCAGCTGACTCTTAATCAGCGGGTCCGGGGTTCGAGTCCCTGGCGGCGCACAGACGGGAAAGGCCCCTCGCGGAAGCGAGGGGCCTTTTCGCTGCCCGGAAGTCGCTCGCGCAGTCGCTGGCGATGCTGCCCGCCCGGTGCCCGCGCCGGGCCATCGGTGCCGGGCGGTCAGGCTCCCGGCGTGATCTGCACCGTCCACGCCCCGGACCGCGCGCGGTCCGCCACCTCCACCCTCGTCCCCTCCCCCGGCACCGTGAACGTCTCCCCCTCCCGCACCGGCGCGTCCGCCAGCGGCGGGTACACCGACCGGTCCCAGCACGCGTCGCTGTCCGGATGCGCGTCCACCACCTCGATCGGCCCGCCGCCCGAAGCCGGCCCGTTGCGCACCCGGTAGATCAGTACGCCTTCCGTGCACAGCGCCCGGTCGTTGCCGGACCCGCTCCGCGCTTCGATGGCCAGCACGCTGTCCTTCCCGGTGCGTACGACCGCGAGCCGCGTGCCGCCCGTCCCGCCCCGGGCCGGATCCGCCGTCAGCGGCTCCAGCGTGAGCCGGGTGGCGCCGGTCTCCGACACGCAGGCCACCTGCCGCGGGTCCAGCCAGCCCAGCTTCCACTTGTGCCAGCCGAAGAGTTCCGGCGCGAGCCCGAACTGGCTGCCCATGACGTCCCAGTCCCCCACGTACGTGTCCCAGTCGCCCTTGCCGTCCACCGGCCGGTGGTAGAGATCGGGCAGGTCGAAGACGTGGCCGGTCTCGTGGGCCAGCACATTGCGGTCCGGCGGGTACTGCTCGAAGACGGTGACGATGCGCTTGATGTCCCGGCCGTCGGCCCGCAGCGGCTTGTCGAAGTTGACGACCTTGGTCGCGTCGGAGTCCACGCCGGGCGCGTGCGGGTCGGCGACGAGATAGACGATGTCGTACTGCGTGAAGTCGACCCGGCCGTCGGCCGCGGCCACCGCGTCGCTCAGGTAGGACGTGCGGTGCCCGGCGTCCCAGTCGCGCTCTATGCCGTACGCCGTGGAGTCCCGCGGCATCTCGACCCACTCGCTCCGGGGGTGCGGCCGCAGGGTGAACTTCCCGTACGAGGCGTGCCGGAAGAAGTCGCTGGTGGCCGGGAAGTAGTCGGCGGCGATCTGGTCCGGGGTGAGCGTGGGCGCCGAGTCGGGAAAGGCCAGGAAGATCATGACCGCGTCGAGGCTGCGCAGGGGACGCGGGTAGGCCGGGTTCCAGCTGTCGAGGCCCAGCGAATGGTGCGCCGTGGTGCGCGCCAGCACGCAGGGGCCCTCGCTCCGCGCCGCCACGGCGGGGCCTGCGACGAGGGAGGTGGCGGCGAGCGCCGTGAGGGAGGTGAACACCGCGGCTGTACTGCGCAGGCGTTCGCGCCGGCACCGGCGGGACCGGTCGGCTCCCCCGGGTGCCTGCTGACGGATCACGTCGACCTCCGGGTGCGTAAGTACGGGACGCCCCACCCACATTGTTGCGTTTTTATGAGGTATGCCCTGTTCCACTACCCCACACGAGTGACAGGACCTTCCACGCCCCATCCGTAGCCCGACACCCCGGGAGACATCACGGAAAGTCACAAACGATCGCGGAGGAACACCACAAGGCACGCACGTGCAGAAACGATCGTTCGTGGACGTCAGGTGCGCCGCGTCACGGTGACGTAGCTGGATCGGCCGTCCCGGCAGCCTCTATGATCGGCACACTTTCCTGCACGGAATCCGCCCCGGGCGGTGGTTCTCCACCCCGCCGCCGACCCCGACGACACCTGGAAGCGATCAATGCCCTGCGGGAGCGAGCGGTGAGCGGAATCTTCGAAGGACCCGGTTCGGCCCCTCACACCATCCGGCCGCCGGTCACACAACGTAACGACTCCGGTCGTTCCGCGTCCGAGCTGCGCGACTACCGGGCGGCCTTCCACGCCGCGCACCTCGCCATGGCCGTCGTGAACCACGAGGGGCTCGTCGTCACCGCCAACCCCTCCCTCGCCGGACTGCTCGGCACGGACCCCGACCAGCTGCACGAGCAGGTCGCGGCAGACCTCCTGGACCTCGGCGCCGACGCCCGCAGCCTGCACGCCTACCGCGAGGTCCTCGCCGGCCGGCGCGCCCGCTTCCGCTGCACCCGCAGGCTCAAGCACTCCGACGGGCGGTCCCTGTGGGCCGAGGTCACCATGACGTCCGTACCGGGCAGCGGCACGGTGCTGCTCTCGGTCGCGGACGTCAGCGACCGGCGTGAGCTCCAGGCCAGGCTGCGCCACCTCCAGATGCACGACCCGGTGACCCGGCTCCCCAACCGCACGCTGTTCTTCGAGCGGCTCACGTCCGCGCTGGAGAATTCGGCGTACGACGACGGGGGCACGGGCCGGATCGGCGTCTGCTACCTCGACCTCGACGGCTTCAAGGCCGTCAACGACACCCTCGGCCACCGCATCGGCGACCGGCTGCTGACCGCCGTGGCCTCGCGGCTGACCCGGTGCGCCGAGCAGTACGGCTACGCCCGGACCGGCGGCCATCTGGTCGCGCGGCTCGGCGGTGACGAATTCGCGCTGCTCGTCGAGGACTCCACCGGCACGGAGCAGCTCGCCGACCTGGCCCAGGCCGTGCTGACCGCCCTCCAGCTCCCCTTCGACCTGGCCGGGCAGCGGCTGGCGGTGTCCGCGTCCATCGGGGTCGTGGAGCGGGCCGCGGCCGGGACTACGGCGACCGGTCTGATGCAGGCCGCGGACACGACGCTGTACTGGGCGAAGGCGGACGGCAAGGCCCGCTGGACGCTCTTCGACCCCGAGCGCAACGCCCACCGGATGACCCGCCAGGCCCTGTCCAGCACGCTGCGTCCGGCCGTCGAACGCGGCGAGTTCACGCTGGAGTACCAGCCGCTGGTGGACCTGGAGGGCGGCGGCGTACGGGGGGTGGAGGCGCTGGTCCGCTGGGAGCACCCGCAGTTCGGCACGCTGGCGCCGAATCGGTTCATCTCCATCGCGGAGGAGGACGGCTCGATCGTCCAGCTCGGCCGCTGGGTGCTGCGGACGGCCTGCCGCCAGGCCAGGCAGTGGCAGATCGAGCACCCCGGCACCCCGCCGATCTTCGTCAGCGTCAATGTCGCCGTTCGCCAGGTGTGGGACTCCGACCTGGTGGCCGACGTCGCCGGGATCCTCGCCGAGACGGGTCTCGCGCCGGACCTGCTGCAGCTGGAGCTGACCGAGTCCGCGGTGATGGGCTCGGCGGGACGGCCGCTCCAGGCGTTGCAGGCGCTGAGCGACATGGGTGTGCACATCGCGATCGACGACTTCGGGACCGGCTACTCGAACCTCGCGTACCTGAGCCGGCTGCCGGTCTCGGTGCTCAAGCTGGACGGGTCCTTCGTCCGCGGCTTCCAGGACGAGGCGCACGCGAACCCGGCCGACGAGACGATCGTCGAGGCCATGGTGCAGCTCGCGCACCGGCTGGGCCTCACCGTCACGGCCGAGTGCGTGGAGACGACCGGGCAGGCCGCGCGGCTGCGCAGGATCGGCTGCGACACGGGGCAGGGATGGCTGTACTCGCGGGCGGTGCGCCCGGAGCAGATCGCCGCGATGATCGCCGTCAGCCCGCAGCGGGTCTGACGGCGACCGCCGGGGCGTCGCGCCCTACGCGCGGGGCAGGCCGTACGCGTCCGCGATGAGTTCGTACGAGCGCAGGCGGGCGTCGCCGCCGTGGGCGTTGGCCGTGATCATCAGCTCGTCGGCGCCGGTGCGCTTGGCCAGGTCGTCGAGGCCGGTGCGGACCTCGTCCGGAGTGCCGTGGACGACGTTGCCGAGCCAGCTGTCGACGAACTCGCGCTCCATGGAGCTGAAGGGGTACGCCGCGGCCTCCTCCGGCGTCGGGATCAGCCCCGGACGGCCGGTGCGCAGGCGGACCATCGACAGGGCGCCGGTGAGGACCTGGCGGCGGGCCTCCTTCTCGTCGTCCGCCGCGAGGGCCGACACGCCGATCAGGGCGTACGGGGCGTCGAGGACGGCCGAGGGGCGGAACGACTCGCGGTAGAGGTCGAGCGCCGGGACGGTGTTCTGCGCCGAGAAGTGGTGGGCGAAGGCGAAGGGCAGGCCGAGCGTGGCGGCGAGGCGGGCACTGAAGCCGGAGGAGCCGAGCAGCCAGATCGGCGGGCGGGCGGAGGGGCCCTGGACGGGCCCCGGGACCGCGTGGATGCGGGCGTACGGGTGGCCGTCGGGGAAGTCGTCGTCGAGGAACCGGGTCAGCTCGGCGAGCTGCTGCGGGAAGTCGTCGGCGCCCTCGTTCAGCCGGTCACTGCGGCGCAGGGCCGCGGCCGTCGCACCGTCCGTACCGGGGGCGCGGCCCAGGCCGAGGTCGATGCGGCCGGGGGCGAAGGCTTCGAGCGTGCCGAACTGCTCGGCGATGACCAGCGGCGCGTGGTTGGGCAGCATGACACCGCCGGAGCCGAGGCGGATGCGGTCGGTGTGGGCGGCGATGTGGGCCAGGATCACGGCCGGGGAGGAGCTGGCGACGCCGGGCATGGAGTGGTGCTCGGCGACCCAGTAGCGGTGGAAGCCGCGCTTCTCGGCCTGGCGCGCGATGGCGACGCTGGTGCGCAGGGCCTCGGTGGCGGTGGTGCCGCTGCCCACCGTCGCCAGGTCGAGTACGGAAAGGGGTACCGGCGCGCCTGCGCTCGCCGTGCCTCGAATCGCGTCCACCGGTGTGTCCTCCTGAGTGCGGTACGTACAACAGAAGCACCAACAGGAGGGAGTCTCCGTTTATTCCCCGCACCCGGCTCCGCCCCTGGGATCGGCCTCGCTGCGAAGCGGGCGCGCAGCCCGCGTGGCGCAGGGCACTGACCACGAACTCGCCGAGGAGGAGTACGGCGGATACTGCGGGGGTGGCGGCGGAAATGCCGCTCGATGTGGTCGTTCATGGCTCATACGCAACTCGCCCTCCCCGCCGCCTCCTGGTCCGCGTTCCTCCCGTACGCGACGCACAGCTGAGGAACATGCCCGCAACCTCAGGCGGCTTGGACCGAGGCCGGCGCCGGCATTCCGACCGCCCCGTTCCTCTCGACGCGGCAGTCGCGGCACAGTTCCCCGCGCGCCTCGGACCGGAAGGCACGCTCGCAGCCGTCGCAGGTCTGGAGGGGGACGCGGGTGACAGGTGGCGGGGCGTAGAAGGAGCGGGCCGGCGCGAAGGCCGGGAGGGGTGGCGGCAGGAGCGCGGCCAGCCGGTGGGCAACGAACCCGGCGGGGTGGTGGATGGGCTCGTCGGGCAGACGTGTCAGCAGCGCGCGGCGTACGTCGGTGACGCCGAGGTCCCGCTCCAGCCAGGCGGCCACGGCGGGCACGAGCCGCTGGACGTCCCACTGGGCGAGCCTGAGCCGGGGGTCGAGGCTGCGGAGTCCCGCGAGGAGGTCGGCGGCGGTGCGGCGGATCTCGGGCGTGGGCTCGGAGCTGGGTGCGGGAAGCGGCAGCCGGGGCTTCACGGTTGCCGTAGGCACGTCCACAGTGCTCGACGGAGCCACGGCCTCCGGCTCGGACGGCGGTACGTCCGCCGCCACCTCCACTGCCACCGGGCTCGGGACCTCGGGCTCACCGACGAGGTCCGCGAAGGCGGCTCGCACACCGGCCGCCGGGTTGTCGTAGAAGACCGTGCGGGTCACGACCTTCCCGCAGGCGGTCCGTTCCCTGGAGCGCACCAGATAGCCGTACGCCCCCAACTCCCGCAGCGCGGAGGCGATCCGCCCCTCGCCCTCGGCGAACTTCTTCGCCAGCTCCTTGATACCGATCCGGGCCCCGTCGGGCAGCGACTGGATGTGCGCGGCGAGGCCGATCGCGGTCAGTGACAGGTCGGGGTGCTGGGTGAGGTGGTTGCCGAGCACGGTGAAGCGTTCCGTGTGCCGGAACTTGATGTGCCGGACACCGGCGGCGGAACCGCCGGACCGGGAGCGCGCGGGCGCGCTAAGGTTCTTCTCAGCCATGGGGAAGGGTTTGCTTCCTGCGTGGTGAGGCCCCGGTCGGGATGCCAGTCCCGGCCAGGGGCCGTCAGAGTCTGTGGAGTTGTCTGCTGCGGCAGCACACTAGCCCGCCAACTCCCGCACATCACACCGGGATTCGCTCAACCACCCGTGTGGGTGATGAAAGCCGGGGTGGGGTGGGAAGGATTCCTTTCTCTCAAGTTGTTAAGTTTTTTGCGTCGCGGACGACCGGGTCGCGGTCCACCGGGTCGCGGCAGCCACGATCCGGCCGAAGCGGGCATTTCACAGCGCAAGCCGTGCGGCCTGCTCCCGAAGTCCCCGGGCCTCGGCGACGCTCTCGTACCGCCCGAGGCGGGCATGCATGTCCTGGGCGGCATCGTGGACCTTGACCGACTTGATCCCCTCCGCGCAGTCCACGAACTCGCCCCAGGTGGCGAAGGCGGCGTCCGGGTCGCCCCGGCGGAGCTGGACCTGGCCGAGGTCGGCCAGCACGATCGCGCGACTGCGGCGGCGGCCGAGGCCGTGGATTTCGAGAGCCTGGCGCAGGTGCTCGGCCCCCGGGAGCGAAAACACCGGCCAGGCCGACGCATCCCCCGGGGTGTCCTTACCCGACACCGTCGTTTCGAGGAGGCACCGTGCACGACCGCACCTCTCCCCTCTCCCAGCTCTCCGGCCGCACCGTCCTGATCACTGGCGGAGGCGGCCTCATCGGCAGCCGCATCGCCAAACGGCTGCGGGAACTGAGGGCCCGCCCCATCAGTCTGTGCACGCTGGACGCCTACCCGTCCTTTGTCTACAAGGAGCTGTTCGGAGTCGACCCCACCGACCCCACCGACCTCGACGTCATCGTCGGCGACGTACGGGACACGGAGATGATCGGCCGGATCCTGCCCGAGTGCGACTACGTCGTCCATGCCGCCGCCCTGGCAGACGTCGCCGCCTGCACCCGCAACCCGCTCGCGGCGATCCAGACGAACATCATCGGCACACAGGTGCTGCTGGACGCCGTGGCCGCAACCGACCGCATCCAGCGCTTCGCCCACGTTTCCTCGGCCAGTGTCTACGGCAACGGGAACCCCGATGAGACGCACAACGCGGACCTTTGTCGGCAGGTGTCACCGTCGCCGCGATCAACTCGTGCCAGGACATGCGCGCCCCGGACCGAGAAGTCGTCGTGCGGGTCCCGGGCGGGCTCTACCGTTGCGGTACGACGCAGTTCGGCGCACTGATCGGGGACGGCGTGCAGACAGGCAACGCCATCAGCCTTGGTCCAGGCGTGGTCGTCGGCCGCAACTGCCGGATCTCCAGCGGTGTCACTCCGGCCGGCCGGACCGTCGCCACCCGAAGCGTCGTCAGTGCCCCGCACACCGCCGACACCCACGTACGGCAACGATCAGCCCGGTCGCCGCACCGGTGAGGCCCCTGCGGTGTGCCGGCCGGGCCCGAGCCGGTCAGGCCCGGCGGAAGCCCAGGGTCTGCCCGCCGAGCCAGGGGCTTCGGGGGTTCGGGGGTTCCAGCGGCTGGAACTGACCGGCATACCTTGTCTGGAGCGGGGTAGCGGCGCGCCCATGGCTTCACCACCGGGGAATGACTCAGGCAGTACGGCAAGACGCCCGATACGCAGGCGTTCGCTCCTGTTCGGCACGGCCGCGCTGGGCGCCGCAGGGGCGCTCGGCGCGGCAGGGTGCAGCAAGGTTCCGTCCGGCGACACGCTCGCCCGGCTCAGGTCCCAGGGCACCGTCCGGCTCGGGATCGCGGGCGAGGCCCCGTACGGATACATCGACGAGCAGGGCGCGTTCACCGGCGAGGCGGTGGAGCTGGCGAAGGTGATCTTCAAGCGGCTCGGCGTACCCGGCGTACAGCCCTCGCCGACCGATTTCTCCTCACTGATACCCGGCCTCAACTCCCAGCAGTTCGACGTGGTCTCCGCCGGGATGTACATCAACAAGGACCGCTGCGCGCAGGTCGTCTTCGCCGACCCCGAGTACCAGATGCTCGACTCGTTCATCGTCCGCAAGGGCAACCCGAAGAACCTCCACTCCTACGCGGACGTGGTGAGGGCCGGGGCGAAACTCGCCACCGGCACCGGGTACGCCGAGATCGACTACGCGGTCGCCGCGGGCATCCCGCGCAAGGAGATCGACATCCTCCAGGACCCGGTCGCGGGCCTGGACGCCGTCGAGTCCGGACGCGTCGACGTCTTCGCGGGCACCGCCCTCACCGGCCGGGGCGTGGTGAAGAAGAGCACGAAGGCCGAGGCGACGAAGCCCTTCGCGCCCGTCGTGGACGGCAAGAAGAAGATCGACGGCGGTGGTTTCGCCTTCCGGCCGACCGACACCGGGCTCCGCGACGCCTTCAACCGGGAGATCCACAAGATGAAGAAGAGCGGCGAGCTCTTGCGGATCCTGCGGCCGTTCGGCTTCACCGAGTCGGAGATGACCACGATGACCGCAGAGGAGCTGTGCGCATGACAGCCGGACTGTGGACCAACTGGGTCCTCCCTGGCATCTGGATCACCCTCCAGCTCACGGTGTACAGCGCCGCCCTGGCCGCCGTCATGGCGTTCGGCATCGGCATGGCCCGCACCCACCGCTCGCGCCTCGTCCGCTTCCTGGCGGGCTTCTACACCGAGGTCTTCCGCGGCACGTCCGCGCTGGTGCTGATGTTCTGGCTGTTCTTCGTGATGCCGGTCCTCTTCGGCTGGGCACTCGTCCCGATGTGGTCGGCCGTCCTGGCGCTGGGACTCTCGTACGGGGCGTACGGCGCCGAGGTTGTGCGCGGCGCGCTGAACTCGGTGGCCCCGGCCCAGCGCGAGGCCGGGATCGCGCTCAGCTTCACCCCCTGGCAGCGGATGCGGCTGATCATGCTGCCGCAGGCGGTGCCCGAGATGATCCCGTCCTTCAGCAACCTGCTGATCGAGCTGCTCAAGAGCACGGCGCTGGTGTCGCTGCTCGGCATGGCCGACACGTCGTTCTCCGCCTATCTGGTGCGCCTGGCCACCCAGGAGAGCGCCGAGATCTACTCGGTGACCCTGGTGATCTACTTCGTGCTCGCCTTCGTCCTCACCCGGGGCATGCGCGCGCTGGAGCGCAGGTCGAAGGCCGGTATCGGCATCGCCGCACCCGCCTCCGCCGCCGGAGGCGCGCGATGAACCACTGGGACTGGTCCGCGGTCGCGGACTTCATGCCGGCGTTGTGGGACGGCGTGCTCGTCACGCTCCAGGTGCTGGCGCTCGGCTCGCTGATCTCGTTCACGCTCGGCCTGGTCTGGGCGATCGGCTACCGGGGGCCGCGCTGGGTCCGCTGGCCGGTGAACATCGTCACCGAGTTCATCCGCAACACCCCGCTGCTGGTGCAGCTCTTCTTTTTCTTCTTCGTCCTGCCGGAGTGGGGCGTGCAGGCATCGGCGCTGGTCACCGGCACGCTCGCGATCGGGCTGCACTACTCGACGTACACCGCGCAGGTCTACCGGGCCGGCATCGACGCCGTACCGGCCGGCCAGTGGGAGGCGGCCACGGCGCTGAGCCTGCCGGTCTCCCGCACCTGGTTCGCGGTGATCCTGCCGCAGGCGATCCGCCGGATCGTGCCCGCGCTCGGCAACTACGTGATCTCCATGCTGAAGGACACCCCGCTGCTCGCCGCCATCGGCGTCATGGAGATGCTCCAGCAGTGGCGGCTGGCCGGCGCGCAGACCTTCCAGTACGCCGAGCCGCTGACCGTCGTCGGCGTCGCCTTCATCCTCATCGCCTACCCGGCTTCCCTTCTCCTGCGAGCCCTGGAGCGCCGTCTTGTCCGCTGACCCGGTCCCCCACGAACTGATCCGCTTCGACAACGTCACCAAGCGGTTCGGCGACACCACCGTCCTGGACAACCTCTGCTTCTCGGTCGAGACGGGGAAGCACGTGACCCTGATCGGCCCCTCCGGTTCCGGCAAGACCACGATCCTGCGGCTGCTGATGACCCTGGTGAAGCCCGACGAGGGCGTGATCCGGGTGAACGGCGGGCAGCTCTTCCCGGCGGGCGAGAAGGAGGTCCGGGAGGTGCGCAAGAACATCGGCATGGTGTTCCAGCAGTTCAACCTCTTCCCCAACATGAGCGTCCTGCGCAATGTCACCGAGGCGCCCGTGCGGGTCCTGGGCCTGTCGAAGGACGAGGCCGCCGAGCGCGCCAAGGGCCTGCTCGACCTGGTCGGGCTCAGCGACAAGCAGGACGCCAAGCCGGCCCAGCTCTCCGGCGGCCAGCAGCAGCGGGTCGCCATCGCGCGGGCCCTCGCCATGCGCCCGCAGGTGCTGCTGCTGGACGAGGTGACGTCGGCGCTCGACCCGGAGCTGGTGGCGGGCGTGCTCGACGTACTGCGCGACATCGCCCGTACGACCGACATCACCATGCTCTGCGTCACGCACGAGATGAACTTCGCGCGGGACATCTCCGACGACGTCCTGATGTTCGACGCGGGCCGGGTGATCGAGTCCGGTTCTCCGGAGAAGATCTTCAGCGATCCGGAGCACGAACGTACGCGCGAGTTCCTCGGCGCGGTGCTCTGACCTCTCCGTCCGTCCGGGGGACTTGACTCCGGCATATGCCATGGTGGCGCGTCCCAGCTTACGGGCCTGGTGCGCGCCACCCATCTTGTCAACCCCTCCCCCGCAAAGGGCTCTTGGCGGCTATCGTGGAACAGATGCAAGCGGTCACAACCTGGTAGGGGGAACCGTGGCACTGAAGCCGGAGCCGACCGCACCGTTCCACTCGGTGCAGTACGCCCTGCGTGTGCTGGAGACGGTCTCCAGGCACGGGAGCGGTGTGACCGATGTGCAGATCGCCCGCGAGACCGGACTCCCGACCGCCCATCTGGCCTCCTTGCTGCTGATGCTGCGCCGCGAGGGGTACGTCGAACAGGTGGCGGACGGCGCCTATGCCGTCGGCGACTCGCTCGTGCTCCTCGGTTCCGGGTCCACCCGGCGCGAGGCGCTCCGGGCCAAGCTGCGCCACCACCTCGACCAGCTGCGCGACTCGGTGGGCGCGGCGATCTACATAAGCCGTTACATCGACGGCGAGATCAAGATCGTGCAGGTCGCCGAGGGGCCGCGCACGCCCAAGGTCAACGAATGGTTCGACTTCAGGTCCGCGGGCCACGCGAGCGCGATCGGCAAGTGCCTGCTGACCCAGCTCGACCAGAACGGGCGCCGGGACCACGTCTCCCGCCACAAGACCGCCCGGCTCACCTCCAGGACGATCACCAGCGAGCGGGTCCTCTTCTCGCAGCTGGACAGTCAGCCGCCCACGGTGCCGGTCCTGGACCTCCAGGAGTACGCGGTGGGCACGGTCTGCGCGGCCGTGCCGCTCACGGCCGGTTCCTCGGTGGGCTGCCTCGCCCTGTCCCTGCCGCTGGAGCACGCCCACCGCCTGCGCTCCGCGGCGGACACCCTGAACCGCAGGGCCGCGCCGGTGGTGCTGTCGCTGGCGCTGTGACCGGGGCGGTCCGGGGGCGGCCCCGGGCCGGTTCGTGGCACCCCTTCGGACCAGGTACTATTTACGAGTCAAGCGCCGCTAGCTCAGTTGGTTAGAGCAGCTGACTCTTAATCAGCGGGTCCGGGGTTCGAGTCCCTGGCGGCGCACAGACGGAAAGACCCCCGCGAAAGCGGGGGTCTTTTTCGTGTCCCGTCCGTTTCCCGGCGCCTCAGCAGCAGCCGTCGTGGCGCATCTGGGCGCCGGCCGCCGCCCAGTCGCCGGACGCGGCAGCGGTCGTACGGTCTGCTGTCCTGGCGTACGTACGCTCCAGGGCCGCCCGCTCATGGACCCGGCCGGCGATCAGCACCCGGTCCGTCCTCACCAGGTCGTCGAAGTCGGTGAAGGGATCGCCGTCGACGATCGTCAGGTCCGCGAGCCTGCCCGGTTCGACCGTGCCGAGGTCCTGCTCCGCGCCGAAGATCTTCGCCGGGACAGCGGTCACCGTGAGCAGCGCCTCGGCCGGGGTGAAACCGTGGCGCGCCAGGGCGCGCAGGCCGAGGTGGAGGAAGAGGCCGACCGGGGTGATCGGCGAGTCCGTGCCGAGGGCGACCCGGCCGCCGCCCTTGATCACGGTGCGTACGGTTGCCATCTCGCGGCGCAGGGCGAGCCGCTCGCTGTCGGCCGGTGTCCGTGCGGCCGAGGCGCGGACCGCCCGGGCGTCCCACGGCGGCATCATCGCGGTCACCCGGGGGTCGTCGGCGAGTTCCGGGGTGTCGGCGATCAGGTGGCCCGCGGTGAAGGGGGTCTCGACGAGGTGCAGGCCGCCGCGCGTGTAGTTCTCGACGGTGTCCTGGTGGGTGACGCCCCCGGCGGTCGCGCCGTGTCCGTGGTCGGCGCGTTCGGTGGCGACGAGGTGGGTGGTCAGGTCCTGGCCGGTCTGGACGCCCTGCGAGCAGAGGTGGGAGCCGGACAGTACGCCGAGCCGTTCGTGGCCGAAGCGGGCGGCCTCCTCCATCACCCAGGCCGGGGCGCGGACGTACGTCTTCACGAAGTCCCAGCCCAGGGCCTCGCCCCGGGCCAGTGAGCGGCGCAGTCCCGCGCGGGTGGTGTGCGCGCGGCCCATGCTGTACGCCACGCGGGAGCCGTCGAGGAGTTCACCGGTGGTGAGCAGGCGGGGCCCGGTGAGGCGGCCGGAGGTGAGGTCTTCGCGGAGGCGGGCCTGTTCGTGGCTGAAACCGGCGAGGGAGACGGTGGTCGTGATGCCGTACGCCAGGTTCAGTGCCGTCTGGCGGGCGCCGTACGTGTACGGCCAGGGGTGGGTGTGCGTGTCCCACAGGCCGGGCAGCACGGTACGGGCGGAGGCGTCGACGCGGCGGGAGGTGCGGCGGCCGGGGCGGTGGGGTTCGACGGCGGTGATCCGGCCGGCGCGGACGAGGATGTCGACGTCCTCGCGGAACGCGTCGCCGCCGTCCGCCGTCCCGTCCCAGAGGCGGCCCGCGTGGACCACCGTGTCCACGGGCGCCCGGCGGCGGTAGGTGAGGCGGACCGGGACGGTGCGGGGGCTGCCGCCGTCGAGCGGGCGCAGGCGCAGGCGGGCGCCGGAGAGGTAGAGGAGCGCGCGGGAGTCGGCGGACCAGGAGGGGTGGTCGGCGGGCTCGTCGTCGGCGGTGACCCGGCGGGGCTCTCCGTCGGGGGTGCCGTCCGGGCGGACCGGGAGCAGCCAGAGGGCCGACTCGCTGACGCAGGCCATGGTCCGGCCGTCGGGGGACCAGACGGGCCCGGAGGCGTACCGGTCGGAGAGCGAGACGTGCGGGGCCAGGGCGTGGAGGCGGGAGGCGCCGGTGGTGGTGTCGACGACGCGGATGAGGTTGTAGCCCTCGCGGTGGCGGAGGTTGAGGCGGTTGCGGTCGCAGTACGCGAGGTAGCGGCCGTCCGGCGAGAAGCTGGGGCGGCCGGGGAGTCCGCCGCCGCCGAGCGGGGACGCGAGGGTGCGCTCGGCGCCGGTGGCGAGGTCGCGGACGATCAGCTTCCCGGCCAGGTCGAGGGCGGCCAGGCGCTTGCCGTCCGGGGAGAGCGCGGCGTGGACGCGGCCGGGTCCGGTGACCGCCGTGTCCTCGCCGGTGGTCAGGTCGTGGCGGCGTACGGCGTTGAGTCCGGCGCGGTCGTCGACGTACAGCAGCGCCGTGCCGTCCGGGGTCCAGACAGGGCCCTGGAGGTAGGTGGTGGGGGCGGCCCGGACCAGTCTGCGCGGGGCGGCCGGGGTTCCCGAAACGGGTGCGGTCCAGAGGGCGTTGAGGGCGGCGAAGGCGACGGACCGGCCGTCCGGGGAGAGCGCGGGGAGGTGGACGCCGCGCACGGGGCGGGCGCGGTCCGGCTCGAAGTCGTACGGCTTGGTCCGGTACCGGGGGCGTACGACGGGCAGCGTCGCCGCGAACGGGACGGTGTCGGCGGGGGCGTCGCGGTGCGGGCGCAGGATCCGGAACCGGCCGTCGACGGTGAGCAGCAGCCGTTCGTCGTCCAGCCAGCGGGGCGGGGCGGTGGCGATCTCGCCGTCGACGGCGGCGGGTTCGCCGTCCACGACGAGGGTGACCTGCTCGTAGCGGCCGGGCGCGGGGGCGAGCGTGCGCAGCCAGGCGCGGCGGCCGGCCGGGGAGAGGGCGGGGGTCAGCAGATTGCCGGGGCCGGGGTCGGTGTGCTCGACGGTGACGGGGCCTTCGCCGGTGGCCGGGACGGCGGCGAGGGTGCGGGACGTGAGGGCGGCGGCGGCCGCGTCGAAGGTGCCCCGGACGAAGACGATCCTGGTTCCGTCCGGCGACCAGACGGGGTCGAAGTCCTCCCAGGGGGCGTCCTGGCCCGGTCCCTCCTGGCCGGGCAGGCCGGTGTGCCGGGTGAGTCTTCCGGTGCGTACGTCGACGGACCAGATCCGGTACGGGCTGCCCTCGACCGGGTCGCCGCCGCGCTCGGAGGAGAAGGCGATGCGGGAGCCGTCCGGGGACCAGGCGGGCGCCCGGTCGTCCCACGGGCCTTCGGTGAGGCGGCGCGGGCCCGAACCGTCCCTGGCCATGACCCAGAGGTGGAACTGGCCGCCCTTGAAGCACGCCGCCGCGATGTGTCGCCCGTCCGGCGAGCAGACGGGCCGGTTCGGCTCCAGGTCGGGCGGGGTGAGGGCGGTGGCGGGGGAGCCGTCGCGCGGAATCGCCCAGAGGATGTTCTGCACCTCGGCGACAAACGCGCCGCCGGGGCCGGCCGGGGCGGCCGCGCCGTTGGTGACGGCGGTGAAGCGCAGGCCGGTGCGGGCGGGCGGCGCGGCCGCCGCCTCACCGGGGGCCGCGCCCGCGGTCAGGCCCCCGGCCGCCCCCGCCACGGCGGTCCCGGCGGCGGACTGGAGGAACCGCCTGCGCGGCATCGGCATCGGCATGGACGGCACAACTGCCCCCTGGGACTCGTAAGTCGTGGTCCTTCCCACTACTGCCGCACCGCACGCCCCGTGTCACGCGGACGGGCCGACGGACGGTGTGTTCCGGTCAGGACTCCATGCGGTCGGCGGTCGGTTCGCACGGGATCCGCACCCGCAGCACGGTCGGCCCGCCCGGCGGACTGCTGACCGCCAGCGTGCCGTCGAACACGGCGATCCGGTCGGCCAGTCCGGTCAGCCCGGTGCCGGCGGAGGCGTCCGCGCCGCCCGCCCCGTCGTCCCGTACCGCTATCCGGAGCAGACCGCCCTCGTGCCGGGCGACGACCGACGCGCGGGTGGCGCCGCTGTGCTTGGCGACGTTGGCGAGGCCCTCGCAGACCGCGAAGTACCCGGCCGCCTCGACGGGCGCGGGCAGCCGGGGCAGGTCGACGTCGGTGTCCACGGGGACGGCCGACCGGTCGGCGGCGTCGGCCAGGGCCTCCCCGAGGCCGTAGTCGGTGAGCACCTGCGGGTGGATGCCGTGGATGAGCGCGCGCAGCTCGGTCAGGACGTTGCCCGCCTCCTCGTGGGCGCGGGCGAGCCGGTCGGCGAGAGGGCCCGGCGGTGCGTCGAGCCGGGCCAGGCCGAGTGCCATGGTCAGGGCGACGAGCCGCTGCTGGGCACCGTCGTGGAGGTCCCTCTCGATACGCCGCCGTTCGGCTTCGAAGGCGTCGACGAGCCGGGCCCGCGAGCGGGTCACCTCGACCAGCCGGTCGCGCAGTTCGCCTTCGCGGGGCGCGAGCACCAGCCGGGTCAGCAGGGAGCGCGCGCCGGCGATCACCCCGAGGGGGTAGAGGAGTACGGCGAGGAGTACGAGCCCGAGGAGCGCCGACGCGAAGGCCTCCGGGTAGGTGGTGATCAGGGGTCCCTTGACCACCCGGGCCTCCTCCCCGTCGACGGCGAGCTGCACGGGGGCGGCCATCAGCCCGGCCGGCAGGCCGACGCCGACCGTCACGGCCAGCAGGTCGAGCGGCCACAGGACGAAGGCGTGGAGCACGGCGTACGCCAGCTCGCGCCAGGTCGCCTGCTCCGTGAGGCGCAGCCCGGCCCAGGCGGCGAGTCCGGGTTCGGCGGGCGCGCGGTGCGGGTCGTCGGCGGCCTCCGGGTCGACGAGGGCGAGCCGCCGGCGCTCGGCGGCCGCGAGCGGCACTCCGGCCAGCAGCAGCAGCGGCAGTCCGATCAGGCCGAACGAGAACACCACGAGAAGCAGCAGCGCGAGCAGGGCGGGCACTCCGGTGAGCGCACTGCTCACCAGATACGCGACCGCACGCCAGGGCCAGCCGGTACGGAGGTAGTCGGCCCTGGTCAGGGCTTGTCGGAGGGTACGGGCGCGCGTCATGACGGCAACGGTATGCGGGGGCGGCCGGGCGGCCGCCCTCCGGGCCGGGAGGGTGTGCTGAGGGACGGGACGGGGCGGACCCCGCCCCGTCCCTCACAGACCGGTCGTCAGAACTGGACGTCGGAGCAGGCGTAGAAGGCGTTGGTCGTGTCCGCGACGTTCCAGACGGCCAGGATGATGTGCCGCCCGGTCTTCTGGGTCGGGACCGTGCCCTGGTGGGTCAGGGTGGCGGGCGGCTGCTGACCGCCGTACGGGACCGTCATGAACGGCTGTGATTCGAGGGCCGCCCGGGTGAGGGGCTTGCTGGAGTCCCAGCCGTTCTTGGTGATGTAGTACCTGAAGTCGCTGGTCGCGTGCCGGGCGGTGAACTGCCAGCGGAAGCCGTAGCCCTGACCGGCGGTGAGCCTGGTGGCGGGCCAGGCTCCTCCACGGGGGTCGTCGAGCTGGGCGAACTGGCTGTTGCCGCCGGAGCAGATCTTGCCGTCGGCCGGGCCGGAGGTGGGGAATCCCTTCGACCCTTCGACGCTCTGCGGTTCCCACTGGATGTTTCCGCAGCCGGTCACCGTGCCGTTGGCACAGAGTTTCTGACGGCTGATGGGTGAGTCGGTGTAGCCGTGACTGCTCGCGCTGCCGGTGGCGAGGAAGGACACCCCGGCTATCGCGAGACCGACCACGGCCGCACCTGTTTTGATTCGCATGCTGGCTCCTGAACGTGGGGGCAGTTCTGTGAGCTGTGCTGCGCGCGTGTTGTGCGGTCTAGACCAAGTCCCAATGTATTAACGGGTCATGAACATGTCCAGACCAATCGCGGATGCGTTCACAGACCCTCCCCACGGCCCGTGTAGAAGGCCACCGTCAGGTCCTTCACGAGCGCCTTGCGCTCGTAGTCGTCCAGCTCCACGAGGCCACGCGAGGTCAGCCGCGTCACCGTGTCGTCCACCGCGTCCACCACCGACGACAGCACACTGTCCCGGTGCTGCGCGTCGAGCACGGCGACCTGCCTGCGCCGCATCGCCGCCGCGACCTCGGGCGCGTACTCGATCCGCGTCGGCTGCGCCGAGAAGACCTCGATGCCCACCGGCGCCGCCTCCGCCGCCAGCATCCGGGTCAGCGCGTCACCGACCGCCTCCGCGTCGCGCAGCGTCGGCGCGGTGTCGTGGAAGGCGTCGGCCGGCAGTTGCGACAGCACCCGGGCCATCGCCGCCTCGACCTGCTCGCGCAGATACCGCGTGTGGTCCTCGACGGCGAGCATCGCCCGCGCCGTGTCCCTGATCCGCCACACCACGAGCACCACGACCCGCAGCGCCACCCCGTTCGCGTCCACGGCCTCCATCGGCTCACTGCGCCAGTGCCGCAGCCGTACGTCGATCCGGCGGCGCAGCAGCAGCGGGCTCACCCACACCAGGCCGCTGCGCCGCACCGTCCCCCGGTAGTCGCCGAACAGCGAGAGCACCCACGCGTATCCGGTCCGCCCGCGCCCCAGACCGCCGAACGCGAACAGCACGACCAGCACCAGCACGGCCAGCACCGCCCAGGTCCCGAGCCCGATGCCGTGGTACGGGCGAGGGGGCAGCCCGAGCAGTTCGGCGGCCCGCGCGGGCACCGCCCCCCTCCACCACACCGCCGCCGCGCCCGCCGCGAGCGCGCCCGCCCCCACGACGACCGCGCTCCAGCCGGACAGCGAGGGGCCGGGCCGCTCCGACAGCCCGGGATCGGCGGGCGTGGCGGGCCGCAGGGACCGCACCTGCCCGGACAGCGGTGCGGAGGCGGGCGAGACGGCCTCGGACGGTCGCAGGGCCGCGGCCCGGCGCTCGGGGCGCGGCCGTTCGGCGGCGCCCTTCCTGCGCCTGATCACCGTGGCGCCGGGCGGCAGCGTCAGCGCGGTCGGTCCGGTGTCGTCGCGGAACAGCAGGTGCACCGGGATCTCGATGGTGGTCTCGTTCCTGATGACCGGGGCCCGCCGGGTCTCCGGCCGCTCGGGAGCGGCCGGGGCGGAGCCTTCCGGCCCGACCGCCCCAACTGCCCCGACCGGCCCGGCCGCCCCGGATGTTCTGGCCGCCCCGGATGTTCTGGCCGCCCCGGACGTCTTGGGTGCCCCGGACGCCTTGGCCGCCCCGGACGCCTTGGCCGCCCCGGACGCCTTGGCCGCCCCGGACGCCTTGGGTGCCCCGGATGTCTTGGGTGCCTCGGATGTCTCTGAAGCCGTGGTGCTCATCGTTGCCTCCGTCATGCGAAGAGCCGCTGCCAGGTCCGCGGGCCGGGGTAGCCGTCGGCCGCCGCGCCGCGCCAGCCCTGGGCCCGCTGGAACGCCTCGACGTTGCGCCGGTCCGCCTCGCTCCAGTGCGGCCCCGGCCCCCACGCGTAGTGCTTGCCGTAGCCCTTCCTCACCAGCTGGTGGCCGAGCTTCTCGACGTACTCGTTCGACTGGCCGGGCCTGAAGTACCCCCGTCCGGGGAACGCCGTGGCGTGCGTTCCGCCGCCGGCCACACCCGGGATGTCCTTGCCCGCGCCCTGGACCAGCAGCCGCCAGGTGTGCGGGCCCGGCAGCCCGTCGGCCTCCGCCCCGCGCCAGCCCTGGGCCCGCTGGAACGCCTGGGTGGCGCGCCGGTCGGCCTCGCTCCAGCGCGGCCCGGGGCCTTCGGCGTAGAACCGCTTGCCGCCCCGGTCGACGAGCATCCGCCCCAGTTGGGTGACGTACCCGTTGTCCGCGCCGGGCCCGAAGAATTCCGCGCCGGGATAGGCCGTCTCGGCGGGGGTGTCACCGCCGCCGGCGCTGACGCCCTTGTAGCGGTAGGGGATGTAGCGCGACGAGTTGCTCCAGTAGGCGTACGGGGTGGCCTTGTGACGGGTGTGCGGGCGGGTCTGCTCGTAGGCCATGTAGCGGGTGCGGGTGCCGTCGGTCCAGCCGCCGAAGATCGTGACGTGCGAGCCCTTGGTGGGGTCGGCCGGATTGTGGAAGAGCAGCATGTCACCGGGTTCGAGCTGGTCCCGCGTGATCCGCGTGCCGTACTCGGCGAGGCTCCCCGTCCATTCGTTGCTGCCGAGGTTCCAGGCCATCGAGACGTAGCCCGAGCAGTCCTGCCGGTACCCGTCCGACCAGTACTTCTCCATGCTGTACGGGACCTTGGCGGTCACCCAGCGCCGGGCGCGTTCGAGGATCTCGGCCCTGGTGATGCCGCGCGGGGTGGGTGCGGTGGACGCGGCCGGGGTCACGTTCACGGCCTGCGCGGGGTGCCCGGGCCGGCCGGGCTGCTCGGTCCACCCCGCCCCGCCCGGCCGTTCGCCGTGCAGCGGGCCGCTTCCGCCCTGCGGGGTGTCGGGGTCGCTGTCGGCGCCCGTCCTGGCGGGCGCGTGCCCGGTGGCGGCGACGTCCGCCGCGCCGGTTCCGCCGCCGAGCACCACGCCCGCGGCGGTGGCGAGGACCAGCGCGCGGCGGGCTCCGTGGGCGGCCGGGTGGCCGCCGGCCGCGACCGCCAGCCCGAGGGCGGCGGCCCGGCGCCGCTGGGCACAGCCCGGGCAGCCGCAGTCGGCCGCGGGTTCGTACTCCTCGAACACCGGCATCGTCATGCGGTTCCCCTCCCGTGGGTTCCTGTGGCGCGTATACACAGGTGACAGTGTTTCAATTACCTGTACATCATGCATGTTAACGGCACAAATAATTACTAATCGGACTGTTCTCGGCGTGGTCGGTCCCGAGCACGCGCGCCGATCGGGTAAAGTTCTCCGAGTCAGCAGGCGCCGCTAGCTCAGTTGGTTAGAGCAGCTGACTCTTAATCAGCGGGTCCGGGGTTCGAGTCCCTGGCGGCGCACGCACCACCGAAGCCCTCTCACTCAGCGTGAGGGGGCTTCGGTATTTTCCGGTCTTCGCGCCTGGAGCTGGACCGTGCGCCAGGAAGAGGAGGAACAGGAAGAAGGGGAAGGACGGGCACGGGGCATCACCGCCGGGCCGGCCCGTACCGCCGGGTGGCCGACCCGGCCGTGGGCCGCAACTACCACTCGGGGTCGCTGCTGCTCCCCGACGGACGCGTCATGATCTTCGGGTCCGACCCGCTCTACGCCGGGCAAGGCCGGCACCGGGCCCGGCGTCTTCGAGCAGCACATCGAGATCTACACGCCGCCGTACCTCTTCAGGGAAGCGCGGCCGAAGCTCGCCGGCGGTCCGAAGACGGTCGAGCGGGGTTCCACCGCGATCTTCAGGACGGCGCACGCCGCGTCCGTCGAGGACGCGAAGCTGATGCGGCCCGGCGCCGTCACCCATGTCACCGACGTCGACCAGCGCACGGTCGCACTGAAGGTGAAGAAGGCGGGCAACGGCATCTCGGCCACCGTGCCGAAGAACCGGACGCTGGTCCCCTCCGGCTGCTACACGCTCTTCGTGACGGACGACCAGGGCACCCCCTCGGAGGGCGTCTGGACCGAGGCCCCCTGGCGGGCGCGGAGACGGGCGCGGGCGCGGACACGAACGCACCCGGGCAGGACGGCAGGGGGAGGGCCGCCCCGAGGGAGAGGGCCGCCCCGAGGGAGAGGCCCTCCCTTCCCTTCGTGTGAGCCAGGGTTACTCCTGCGCGTTGCGGGCCAGTTCGAGCGCGTACTCCTCGTACCACTCGCCCGCCTTCGGGCCGCCCCTGCAGTCGCCGTCCGACTCGCCGGGACGCTTGATCCACAGGTAGGCGTCGACCAGGTCGTCGCCGGTCTTGGTGGTCGGCTTCTCACCGAGCGCGCGGCCCGGCGGATTGCACCAGTTCTCCGCGGAATCGCCCCCGGTGTACGGGCCGTTGCCGTTGCGGCTGGTGTCGATCACGAAGGGCTTGTTGCCGACCTTCGCCGAGAGCCTCTTGCCGAAGTCCCTGCTCACCTCGGTGGTCTGGAAGTTGGAGACGTTCACCGAGAAGCCGTCGGCCTCCGCGATGCCCGCCCGCTGGAGCGGCTCGAACAGCGCGTCGGGCGACTTCCAGCCCGCGTTGCCCGCGTCCAGGTACACCTTGGTCTTCGGCTGCCGCTTGAGCCGTGTGACGGCGCCCTTGAGGAGGTCGTACCGCTCCTCGTGGAACTCCTCGGGCGTGCAGCCGTCGACCAGGTGCAGCAGCGCGTCCGGCTCCAGGATCACGGTGGCCGGGCGGCCGCCGATGCCCTGGGCGATCTCGTCGACCCACGCCCGGTAGGCGTCGCCGTCGGCCGCGCCGCCCTTCGAGAACTGCCCGCAGTCGCGGTGCGGGATGTTGTAGAGGACGAGCAGCGCGTCACGGTCGGCCTTCTCGGCCGCCTCGGTGAAGCCCCTGGCCCGCGCCTCGGCGTTCTCCGGGAGAATCCACTCGGCGGCCGGCTGCTCGGCGATCTTCCTGATCAGCCCGGCCTTCTCGTCGTCGCCCCGCTCGGCGTACTGCGTGACCTGCTGGGCGGCCTTTCCTTCCGGATTGACCCAGTACGGGTCGCTGCCCTTCGGCTGCTGCTTCACCGACGGCTGCTCCGTATCGTCGCCCCCGTCGCCGCCGGACGAGGAACAGCCCGTCAGCAGCAGCGCGGCGCCCACGGCCCCCACCGCGACCGTCCGGACACCCTTGCGTCTACGGTCGCCGCAACTGCCGTACATCCACTCCCCCTCGACCGCACCGACATAGCTGAGGCCCCCCGGCCTCCCCCCGGACACATCCGGTCGAAACCATCGTGACACACGGGTCCGTCACGGGACATGGGAGACAGGGGGCACGGAGGCGGGGGCGGGCGGGCCCGCGCGGCGGCCTGTTGACAGTGTTCAGCCAGACTGGGACTCTCCGGGGGACAACTCCACACATCGAGACGACGGTGGACAGGAACCCGGTGCGAGTCCGGGACGGTCCCGCCACTGTGACCGTACGAGAGCCCGAGTGCCCCCGTACGGAAGTCAGGAACTGACCCGTCGTTCTCCTGCCATGGGGCGTGGAAACCCCAGAAGGAGGCTCACCGGTATGTCACTGCACACCGCGCAGCACACCGACACCGCGGCGGTCGCGTCCGCCGCGACCAGTACCCGCGACTGGCTGATCATGGCCGCCGCGGCGATCGTCGCACTGATCGCGCTCTACGCGGTCTTCATGGACAACGGCACGGTCGTCTCCGCGACCGGCGACTACCTGCACGAGTTCTCGCACGACGGCCGGCACCTCTTCGGTGCCCCCTGCCACTGATCGGGGCCGTACGCACCATGTCCGCACCTGTCACACCCGTCCTGCCCCTGCTCGGGCGCGGGCTGGCGGCGGGCGGGGTGGCCGGCCTTGCCGCCGGCCTCTTCTCGCTGCTCCTCGCCGAGCCCCTGATGGACCGCGCGATCCGCCTCGAAGAGGCACGCTCCGCCGCCACGGAGCACGCGCACGGGGCGGCCGCCACGGCCGTCCAGCACCACGAGGAACTCTTCTCCCGCTCCACCCAGCACGCCGGTCTGGTCGTCACGGCGGTCGTCGCGGGCCTCGCGCTGGGCGCCCTGTCCGCCCTCGTGTACGCCCTGGTGCACCGCCGTACGGGGATCGGCGAACGGCCGTGGCCCCGCGCCCTGACCTTCGGCGCGGCCGCCTTCGTGGCCGTCTCGCTGCTGCCGGGGCTGCGCTACCCGGCGAGCCCGCCGGGGGTCGGGGACTCCGGCACCGTGGCCGACCGCCAGGCCCTGTGGCTGGCCGCCGTCGTCATCGGCGTCCTCGGCATGGTGCTGGCGTGGCAGGTGTACGTACGCCTCGCCGACCGGCCGGTCCCGGTGCGCCAGGTCGCGGTGGCCGTCACGGCGGTGGCGACGCTGGCGGTGCTCTTCGCGCTGCCGGGCAACCCGGACGAGGTGCCGGTGGCGGCGACGCTGCTGTGGGACTTCCGGATGCTGTCGCTGGCCTCGCACGCGCTGCTGTGGGCGGTGTTCGCCGCGGTGTTCGGCGGGCTCGGGCTGCGGGCCGCGGGGCGTGGGCGGGGCCTGTCCCCGGAGCCCGTTCCTCAGACGCCGGCCGGGCTGGAGGCGCCCGTCAGGTAGGCCGACACCACGACGTTCGCCGTATAGGTGCGGGCCTTCTTGTCGTACGTGCCCCCGCAGGTGATCAGGCGCAGTTCCGCCCGGCCGCTCTCGCGGGGGCCGTACACCTTCTGCGGGTCGAAGCGTTCGCGGGTGAAGACCTGGACGTCGTCGACGGTGAACTCCAGGCTCTCGCCACCGGCCCCCGTCACCCGGACCTTCGCACCGGGGCGGGTCGCGCTCAGATGGTAGAAGACGGCCGGTCTGCTCTCGGTGTCGACGTGGCCGACGAGCAGGGCGGCCCCCGCCGCGCCCGGCCTGGTCCCGTCCCCGTACCAGCCGACCCTCGACGGCTGGCTGTACGGCGGCGGATCGACGGCGCCCGTCGTGTCGAGCCCGCGCGGCACGACGGGCGCCGTGACGCCGATGGACGGCACCTCGACGCGCTGCGGCGCCGCGCCCTCGACGGGGGCGAGCGCCGGAGGCAGCACCGCCCCCAGCGGGCGGCCGACCGCGGCCACGTCTCCGGTGGTCGGTGCCGAGCTGCCACCGGGGCCGTCGGCCGTCCCGCGGCCCCACAGCCACAGCGCGAGCAGCAGCACCGCCCAGGCCACGCCGGTCAGCAGCCGTGCGCCACCGGACGGCCTGTCCTCGCCGGACATGTCAGTCCGTGTCCGTACGCCGACGGCGCACGCTCCGGTACGCCACGGCCACCGCCGCCACGCCCGCCAGCACGAGGCCGATCACGGTGTGCGGCGTCCCGGGCCCGTCCTCCTCGGCCGCGGCGAGCTGCGCCGCACCGCCGCCGCCCGCGTGCACGGGGGCGTGGGGGGTCGGGTGATGGCCGGGGCGCTGGTCCGGACGGTGGCCGGGGCGCTGATCGGGGCCCTGGCCCGGGTGGCTGTCGGGACGCTGGCCGGGACCCTGGTCCGGGTAGTGGCCGGGGTCCTGGTCCGGGCGGTGCTCGGGACGCTGGTCGGGACGCTGGTCGGGACGCTGGTCCGGGTAGCGGCCGGGGCCCTGGTCGGAACTTTGGTCCGGGCGCTGGCCGGGACGTTGGCCGGAACTTTCCTCCGGGCGCTGATCGGGGCGCTGATCGGGCTTGCCGGGGCGCTGGCCGGGCTTGCCGGGACGGACGACGGTGACGGTCCCCTTGGCCTGGCCGCCGTCCTTGCACTTCACCCGGATCTCGTACTCCTTGGGCTGGGCGTCCGACCGGATGTGAGCCTCGGCGAAGAGGGCGCCGCGGTCCGCGGCCGGGCTGAAGTGGACGGCCGTCGAGAAGGCGTCGGACGTGCCGGTGGCCTTCCCGCCCTTGCACACGTCGACCTGCAGATCCACCTCCCCGCCGGGCGCGATGGTGGACGGCGTGACGGCGATCCGGCCTTCGGCCCCGTCGCCGGCGTGGGCCGTCGCCGCCGGCGTGACGACCGCCGCGGCCGCCACGCCGGCACACAGGGCAAACTGCAATGAGCGCATAGTGAACCTCCTGGTCTTACGAAGATTCACCGGTACGGGCCGTTTCCGCATCTCCAGGGGCGCGCCAGTGCTCCGTACGGGCCCCGGAGCGCGCCGCCCCGCCCGGCCCCGCCGGGCCGGGCGGACGGCCGGGCGGGCGGGCGGGCGGGCGGGGCGGACGGGTCAGACGCGGTCGACGAGGTCCGCGATCGAATCGACGATCGTCGACGGCCGGAACGGATAACGGTCGACATCCGCCGGCCCCGTCAGACCGGTCAGTACGAGAAACGTCTCCATGCCCGCTTCCAGCCCCGCCAGGACGTCCGTGTCCATCCGGTCGCCGATCATCGCGCTGGTCTCGGAGTGCGCGCCGATCGCGTTGAGCCCGGTGCGCATCATCAGCGGGTTGGGCTTGCCCGCGAAGTACGGGTCCTTGCCGGTCGCCTTGGTGATCAGTGCGGCGACGGCGCCGGTGGCGGGCAGCGGGCCCTCACGGCTCGGGCCGGTCTCGTCGGGGTTGGTGCAAATGAAGCGCGCACCGGCGTTGATGAGCCGGATCGCCTTGGTGAGTGCCTCGAAGCTGTACGTACGGGTCTCGCCCAGGACGACGTAGTCCGGGTCGTGGTCGGTCAGGACGTAACCGATGTCGTGCAGCGCGGTGGTCAGTCCCGCCTCGCCGATGACGTAGGCCGTGCCGCCGGGCCGCTGGTCGTCGAGGAAGCGGGCGGTGGCGAGCGCCGAGGTCCAGATGTTCTCCACGGGCACGTCGAGGCCCATGCGGAAGAGACGCGCGTGCAGGTCGCGGGCGGTGTAGATCGAGTTGTTCGTGAGCACCAGGAACGGCCTGCCCGATTCACGCAACCGCTTGATGAAGGCATCGGCACCGGGGATGGGCGTGCCCTCGTGGATGAGAACGCCGTCCATGTCGGTGAGCCATGATTCGATCGGCTTGCGCTCTGCCATGTGCGGGGGCTCCTGCCGTACAGAAATCGTGCGGTGTGCTGGGGGCGCCGCGACAGCGCTGTGGCGGCGCCCCCAGCCTAGTCAGAAGGCCCAGATCTTCACGATCAACAACTGGTACTGGTTGAATGCTCCCCATTTGCGAGCGGGGGGTTCCTGGCTTGCGCAGCCGGACGGTCCTGTGGACCGCCAGATCTTACGCGCAGGTCTTACGCGCAGGTCTTACGCGCAGGTCTTACGCGATCGACACCAGCCGGGTGATGAGGGCGGGCTTCGTCGTGCGCGTTCGGGTAGTCCTTCGGGTAGTCCACGGATGGGTGTGCGCAGACAGCCGTGAACGCGGCGCGGCGCGGCGGTGGCGGGGACGGCCGGTTCAGCGCCGGGGTGCGCGGTGGCGCCGGGCCACCGCCACAAGAGCCGCGCCGCCGAGGACGAAGGCGCCGGCGACGGCCCCGAGCGCGGGCAGGTGGTCCTGGCCGGTCCGGGCGAGGGTGGGAGGTTCGCGGAGACCGCCCCCCGGGTCGTCGCCGAGGCGGTGGCCGTCGGGGGCGTCGGTGGGGTCGTCGGCGGGGTCGTCCGGCTCCGGGGCGACGGGGGAACCGGTTTCTGCATCCGGGTCCGAGCCGGCATCCGTATCGACGTCGGCATCCGTATCCGCATCCGCCTTCGCTCCGACAACGGCGAAGCGGTAGTCGTTCGACTCGCCGACCCACTCGCCGTCGCCGGGCTGCCGCTGGACGACGGCGGCGTTGGCGACGGCTTCGGTGGGAGCCGTGCCGGAGTCGAAGGCGAGCCGCACCTTCACGGTGACGGTACGGCCGGCGGCGACGGTGAAGCCCGGGAAGCCGCCGTCGAAGACGCCGATGTGCTCGTCCTCGTCGGTGGTGTCGAAGGGAACGCCGATCCACCGCCCCGCGCCGTCGTTGAACTCCAGCTCCACCTGCCCGGCGTCGAGCTCCCGGTCCTTGTCGGTGAGGACGACGACCGGGTGGATGTTGCGGCAGCTCCGGCCGGTGGTGTTGGTGAGCTCCAGGCGCCATTCGCCCGCCGCGCCGCCCGCCCGGTAGGTGCCGGGGCCGCCGCGCAGGCGGGTGGCGAGGGGGAAGCCGGGGGAGGCGGGGTCACCGCAGGAGGGCTGCTGGTCCGCGAAGGTGCCCAGGGCCGCGACGTCGTCCGACGAACCGTCGCCGGCCCGGGCGGTGACGGCCGCGGAAGAGACCACAGCGGCTGCCGCCGCGGCTCCGAGCGCGAGAGCACCGCGCACGCGCACGAGGAGCCGAGCCCTTGCAGGTCGAGATCGCCCGGTCATGATCCGTGACCCTGCCACGCGTGCGCGGCGGGCCGTGGACGCCACACCCCGGTGTGCTTGTACGACTGGATGAAATCCCTCCGACGGACCAGCCGCCGGCCACCCACCGCGCTCCCTTCCCGTCGCTCCCCGTCACTCCCCCGCATCCCCGGCGCCCCCCGCGCCCCCGGTTCCCGGGAACGCGACGTCCGCATGACCGAAGACCGGGGCGAGGACGAGCTGCGCGGCCCCGTCGGCGACGGCGCGCCCGTCGCCCACCGCCGCGGCGACCGGCACGGCGGGTCCGCCGCCCTCGCGCCGGGCGAGTGCGGCGAGTACCGCCCCGACACCCCGTACGAACACGTCCTCCTCCGCGGCGACGACACGCCCGCCGAGCAGCACCCGGTCGATGTCGAGCAGCCCGGCGAGGTTGGCCGCCCCGGCCCCCAGGACCCGTGCGGCCTCCGCGAGGTCACCGCGGGCGACGGCGGCGAGGCAGAGCGCCTCGATGCAGCCGCGGCCGCCGCAGGAGCAGCGGACCCCGTCCAGCTGGAGCGTCTGGTGCCCGAACTCGCCCGCCCCGGTGCGCGCCCCGCGGTAGAGGGCCCCGCCGAGCACCAGCCCGGCGCCGAGCCCCGTACCGAGGTGGAGGTACGCGAAGGACCCGCCGGCGGGCCGGGCCCGGAGGGCGAGTCCGAGAGCGGCGGCGTTGGTGTCCTTGTCCACCACGACGGGCAGCCCGAGCCGCTCGCTCAGCACGTCCCGCAAGGCGAAGCCGTCCCACTGCGGAAACCCGGTGACGCGGTGCAGCACCCCGCGGCCGTGGTCGAGCGGCCCCGGCACGGCGACCCCGACCCCGAGCAGCCCCCGTGGGGCGAGGGGGAGGGTCCGGGGCGGGGGAAGGGCCAGGGCGGCGATCTCGCGGGACGCCGCCTCGATCACCGCCGGTGCCCCCGCCCCGAAGTCCAGCGGCGTTCTCCGCGCCGAGACCGTCGCGCCCGCCAGGTCCACCAGGACCGCCGTCAGCTCGTCGCGGTCGAGGTGCAGCCCGACCGCGTACCCCGCGTCCGGCACCAGCCGCAGTACCGTCCGCGGCTTGCCGCCCGTCGACGCGCGCCGGCCGGCCTCCGCCGCGAGCCCCTCCGCCCGCAGCCGCGCGGTGATCTTGCTGACGGCCTGCGGCGTGAGCCCGGTGCGCTCGGCGAGCTCCAGGCGGCTGATGCCCGCCTCGCCCGCCGTGCGCAGCAGATCGAGGACCAGCGCCGCGTTGTGGCTGCGCAGCGCCGGCAGGTTCACGCCCGTATTGCTCCTGTTCACGAGCCCATTGTCCACCGCGCTTGCACTTTGGCAACAGCGTTGTTTAAGTGGGTGCCATGACTGGCACCGGTACCGATACCGACACCCACGCGCCGCTGCGCGTCGGACTCGTGGGCTACGGCCTCGCGGGCTCCGTCTTCCACGCCCCGCTCATCGCCGCCACCGACGGCCTCGCCCTCGATACGGTCGTCACCTCGAACCCGGAGCGGCAGGAACAGGCCCGCGCCGAGTTCCCCGGCGTCCGCATCGCGGCCTCGTCCGACGAGCTGTGGGCGCGCGCGGACGAGCTCGACCTGATCGTGATCGCGTCCCCCAACAAGACCCACGTCCCCCTCGCGACCGCCGCCCTCAAGGCGGGCCTGCCGGTCGTCGTGGACAAGCCGGTCGCCGGCACCGCCGCCGAGGCGCGCGAGCTGGCGGCTCTCGCCGACGAGCGCGGTCTCCTCCTCTCCGTCTTCCAGAACCGCCGCTGGGACAACGACTTCCTCACCCTCCAGCAGCTGATCGCCTCCGGCGAGCTCGGCGACGTGCAGCGCTTCGAGTCCCGCTTCGAGCGGTGGCGCCCGCAGCCCAAGGGCGGCTGGCGCGAGTCGGGCGACCCGGCGGAGATCGGCGGGCTGCTGTACGACCTGGGCAGCCACGTCGTCGACCAGGCGCTGGTGCTCTTCGGCCCGGCGGTCCGGGTGTACGCCGAGTCCGACGTACGCCGCCCCGGCGCCGAGGCCGACGACGACACGTTCATCGCGATCACGCACGCGAACGGCGTCCGCTCGCACCTCTACATGAGCGCCACCACCGCCCAGCTCGGCCCGCGCTTTCGCGTGCTCGGCTCGCGCGCGGGCTATGTGAAGTACGGCCTGGACCCGCAGGAGGCCGCACTGCGCGAGGGCAGGCGGCCGGCGGCGGACGGCACCTGGGGCGAGGAGCCGGAGGCGGCCTGGGGCCGCATCGGCGCGGGAGAGTCCCCGGCGACGGGCGGCGGCAGCCCGGTCCCGACACGGCCGGGCGACTATCCGGCGTACTACGCGGCCGTCGCCACCGCCGTGCGCGCGCGGACCGCTCCCCCGGTCACCGCGGCGCAGGCGGCCGCGGCACTCGACGTACTGGAGGCGGCGCGCCGCTCGGCCCGCGAGGGCGTGACCGTGGAGATCCCCGCATGAGCCCGACGAACCCCACGACCAGCCCCGCAAGCCCCACGGCCGCCGAACTCATCGCCGAACTGACCGCCCAGGAACGCCGCCTGGTCCTCCCCCGCTTCACCCACGAGGACGCCTGGGCACTCGGCAGCCTCCTGGTCGAGCTGGCCCGCGAACGCGACGCCCCCGTGGCGATCGACATCCGGCGCGGCACGCAGCAGCTCTTCCACTGCGCGCTGCCGGGGTCGAGCGCGGACAACGACGCGTGGATCGACCGCAAGCGACGCGTCGTGGAGCGGTACGCGGAGAGCTCGTACCTGGTCGGCACGCGCTTCCGTGCGAAGGGCACGGCCTTCGAGGACTCCTCGCGCCTGGACCCGGACGTGTACGCCGCACACGGCGGCGCGTTCCCGGTCGCGGTGGAGGGCGCGGGCGTGATCGGCACGGTCACCGTCTCCGGCCTCCCGCAGGCGGAGGACCACGCGATGGTGGTGGAGGCCCTGACCCGCTTCAAGGGCTGAGCCCCGCCCCGGCCCCACTCCTCGATCGCCGGACGACGCGATCGCCGGACGACGCGGCAGCGTCCAGCCCGTCCGGCGATCGAGGGCACGCCCGGAGGCCGTCCGGCGACCCGGGTTCCCGCGCCATCGCCTCCCCGCCGGGGAGACGATGACGCCTCCTGCACCTCCTACGCCTCCTTGAGCTCCTGCCGCTGGCGCCCCAGACCCGACACCTCCAGCTCCACCACGTCCCCCGACCGCAGGTACGGCTTCGGCTCGGGCTGCCCCATCGCCACGCCCGCCGGCGTACCCGTGTTGATCACGTCACCCGGGTACAGCGTCATGAACTGGCTCACGTACCGCACCACTTCGCCCACCGGGAAGATCTGCTCGGCCGTCGTGCCGTCCTGCTTCAGCTCGCCGTTCACCCACAGCTTCAGGTCCAGCGCCTGCGGGTCCGGCACCTCGTCCGCCGTCACCAGCCACGGGCCCAGCGGGTTGAACGTCTCGCAGTTCTTTCCCTTGTCCCAGGTCCCGCCGCGCTCGATCTGGAACTCGCGCTCGGAGACGTCGTGCGCCACCGCGTACCCCGCGACGTGCGCGAGCCCGTCCTCGGCCGAGTCCAGGTAGCGGGCGGTGCGGCCGATGACGACGGCCAGCTCGACCTCCCAGTCGGTCTTCGTGCTGCCGCGCGGTACGAGAACGGTGTCGTCGGGGCCGACGACCGTGTCCGGGGCCTTGAAGAAGATGATCGGCTCGGCGGGTGTCGCCGCACCCGTCTCGGCCGCGTGGTCGTGGTAATTCAGCCCGATGCACACGATCTTGCCGATACGGGCGAGCGGCGGGCCGACCCGTGTCCCGGCCGCGCCGTCGATCACCGGCAGCTCACCGCCCGCCGCGGCCGCGCGGATCCGGTCCAGGGCCGCCTCGTCGGCGAGCAGGTCACCGTCGATGTCCGGGACGAGACCCGACAGATCCCGGAGCGTCCCGTCCTGGTCGAGCAGCGCCGGACGTTCGGCCCCCGCCGTTCCCACACGCAGCAGCTTCATGGTCAGTCTCCTTGGTCGAGTGTCGCGCCCGGCCCCGGCCGATGGGTGCGGCCATCGGAGGATTGGTCGATCCTCCAAGGTCGGGGTCCACTCTGCAAGACCCCGTTCACGGACTGGACTGCTACGCGGCAGTAGCAACCGCGCCCCCACCAGCGGGAACGTCCCGGTAGAGGCAGGCCCGCTCGACCGCGCTCCACGTCATGCTGGTGACCAGGTACAGCGCGGCGGCCAACGGCACCACGGCCACCGTGAAGAGCGTCGCGAAGGACATCAGCGGCATCACCTTGGTCATCGCACTCATCGCACTCATCGCCCCGGTGCCCGGCACCTGCGGCCCGCCCTGCGCACCCGTGCCCGCGCCCGGGGCACCCATCCCCGGCACCCCCATGCCCGGTGCGGCCGCCAGCTGCCGCTTGGTACGCCGGTAATTGAACGTCGCCACCGCCGCGACGACCGCGAACAGCGCGACGTACAGCAGCCCCTGCGCCCCGAAGATCCCGCCGTCCGCCAGCGCGTCGGTCCAGCGGCCGCCGAGCGGGCTGGCGAAGAGGGCGTGACCGAGGAGCTCGTTCGGTTCGCCGCCGATCTGCCGGTTCGAGAAGAGGTGGTACATCAGGAAGAACGCCGGCAGCTGGAGGAGGCTGGGCAGGCAGCCCGACAGCGGCGAGACCTTCTCCTTGGCGTGCAGCTCCATGACCGCCTTCTGGAGGCGCTCAGGATTCCTGCCGTGCTTCTCGCGCAACTCGGCGATCTGCGGCGCGAGCTTGGTGCGGGCCTTCTGGCCGCGGGCCGCCGCCCGTGACAGCGGATGGACGGCGAGTCGTACGCAGGCGGTGAACAGGATGATCGCGGCGGCTGCGGCGGAGGCGTGGAAGAACGGTTCGAGCAGATCCGCGAGGCGCGTGACCAGGCTGGCGAAGGCGGACATGAAGTCGGACATGGTGAGCCCTCCGAAGGGTCTCGTCGTGCCGGAAGAGAGGCAGATCGGCATCGACGACCCACGCGGAGCACGCGAGGTGAGGGCAGGAGGAGAGGTGAGGCGGCTCGCGTCCCTACGCGGTGGTCGTCGAAGGACGACGACCCGGCGCCCGGGGCCTGGTCCGCCCGCGCGCGTCGGGATCACGCTGGGGCAGGAACGCGGTGCGCTGCTCCCGGTCCCGTATCGCCGTACGCACCCGGGTGCGTGGCACCGCGGGGACGGAGCGCGCCGCGACGAGGGCGCAGGCGGCGAGCGCGGAACCGGCCGCGGCGGTGGCGGCGACCGCGACGGCGGCGGAGAAGCTGCCGTTCTCGACGAGGAGGACGAGGAGGACTTCGGTGAGGAGGAAGAGGACAAGGCCGGCCGTGCGCGCCAACCGCGCCGAACAACTGATCACGTTCCCCCTCCTCTCATCAACTCCCGGACGATGCTGATGCCCGGCACTGACACCGACACCGCCGCCGACCTCTGCCGGGCGCTTCCCATCGGCCGGATCCGAGGCCGCACCTGCGCGTCGGGCCGCGCGTCCGCAGCACGCGGCCCGTACTGACAGACGCACAACGCGACCACCAGGTTCCCCGCGAGCGCCACGATCCCCGCCGGGCACGGTGCCGATGGTCCCTGGTGGTCCCTGGTGGTCCCGGCCGAATCGTGTCCGGTCTCCGACGCTCCGGGCTCTCTCACCGGCGCGGCGTACAGCAGTACGGTATGGACCATGCGCCCCGACACGCCTGCCGATCACGCCGATCACACCGCCGAAGCCGAGCGCCTGCTGCGCACCGCGACGCAGTATCCCGAGGACCAGGAGCCGCTGTACCTCCAGGCCGCGGCCCACCTGGAACTCTCCGGCGACCGTGCCCGCGCGGCCACGCTGTACGACCAGATCCTGACGAAGGCCCCGGACAACCCGGCCCTCGTGAAGGCCCTCAAGGCGGCCAACCTGTGGGAGTACGGCCACGAGGCGGAGGCCCGCGCGATCATCGACGGCATCCGCGCCGCGGCCCCACGCGAGCCGGCGCCCTGGGTGATCATCGCGGAGGCCCTCGAATCCCACGACGAACTCCACGCCTCCCACGACGCCTTCACCGCCGCGGTGACCCTCCTCGTCGACCCGTCGGAGGAGATCCCGTACGCGGCCGGGCCGCTCCTCACCGGCCGCCACCGCGTACGCCGCATGCTGGGCCTGCCGCACGACGAATGGGACGCGCTGGCGGACACCGTCAACGCCGGCCCCATCACCCTGGACGAGCTGCACGACCCGAACCGGCTGTGGTCGCTGGGCTCGGACAACCCGGCGGAACTCCGGGCCGAGATCGCCCGCCTGCGCGCTGAACTGGGCACGTACCGCACCGCGCTGTCCCGCCCGTTCCCGGTGGCGATGCTGCACTGGCCCGAGGAGGAGCTGCGCGAACTCCTGGCCGTGTACCCGGCCCTGACGGCGGACTACCCCACCCACGGCGCCCACCTGTCCGCGGTCGAGGCGTCCCTGCGCGACCTGTCCTCGACCGGCACCCAGAACCTGGGCATCGTGCGCGGAACGGTCCCCTCCTACGAGGCGTTCGCCGCATCGGAATCAGCGTCCCCCGAAGACGGCTCCCTCCTCCCCCAGTACGCCACGACCCTGGCGGCCCGCGGCCGGGCAACCTCCTGGCCCCCGGCCCGCAACGCCCCCTGCTGGTGCGGCTCGAACACCCCCTACCGCGACTGCCACGGGATGTAACGAGGACTCCGGCAGGCACGCATGCAGCCCAGATAACCTTGAAGATATGCCGAAGAAAGAGGAGTGGACAGCTCCAGCAGGTTCGTGGGCATCGTCGGCCGCACGTCGCCGAAACATGCAGGCGATCCGAAGCCGGGATACCAAGCCCGAGCAAGTTATCCGGCGGCTCGTGCACGCTCAGGGACTTCGTTACCGTGTCTGCGCCCGACCCCTCCCCGAACTTCGACGCACAGCTGACCTAGTGTTCCGCTCAGTCAAGGTCGCGGTTTTCGTCGATGGCTGTTACTGGCACGGGTGCCCCGAACACTACGTGCCACCGAAAACAAATTCCGGGTACTGGTCCGAGAAAGTACTACGCAACGTTGAGAGAGACCGCGACACTGATGTAAAGCTCAAAGATGCAGGGTGGTTGGTGCTCCGCTTCTGGGAACACCAACCATCAGCCTCTTGCGCTGACGAGATCGCCGCGACGGTCCTCATGCGGAGAGCCCTCAATGATAAAGCTAACAGGGAAGATAGCTGACTCGGCTTCTCCCTCCACGGGCTCGGCGACGGACGCAGCCTCTTCCATCGCATAGCCCTTGAGGAGTTCATCCCTGCTCTCTGGGCGAAGAACTGCGGCAATAGCACGCCCAATGGCTTCAGCGACGGGCGGCGGGAACGCGTTACCCACCTGCCGGTATTGCGCGGTCTTCTTTCCGGCGAAATTCCACGTAGGAGGAAATCCTTGAATGATGGCAGCCTGCTCTACTGTAAGCATGGGCCCAGCGGGTCGAAAAAGGTCACGCTTCGGGTCGCACTGCTCTCTGTCGTTCGCTAGCCCGTTCCCGTCGACACCCATAGCAGCCCAGGCGCGCTTAGCTCGGGTGGGCCCCAGATCGGCCCCTCCGTGCTTCCTTGATCCACCCACCAGAGTAGGGGCGACCCCCCCAGAGCTGCTCCGGAGGGCCAGCCGTGCGGCCTTACGCCATGCACGGAAGATGTTCTTTCCAGCCACCTCGCCAGGAAGCGCGGGCTTCCCTTCTTTGTTTAGCGTCCAGTAATCGCTGCACCGGTCATACATGGAACGTGAAAGTTTGTCCAGAACTGTCGACGTGCGATCTCGATCTTCAGCTGGCCAGACAAATCCACGACCGGTGTGAGCGTCCTTGTGGATCGCCACAAGGATTGCCCTCGGTCGCAACTGAGGAACATCGAATTTTTTGGCGTCCACGCGCCGCCAGACTCGACTCATCTCAGTATTTTGCTTGCTCGTGGACCACTCTGCATCAATCTGAGGGACTTCATACCCTAGTTCGTAGAGCCGGTTCACAATAGAACGGCGATAATCGATAAACACTTCCGGCGGCTCCAGAATTCCGCGAACATTCTCGATCATGATCGCTCTCGGCCGGAGCTCTTCAACGATTTTCAACATGTCCGGAAAAAGGTCCCGCTCGTCCTCGGCACCCAGCCGCTTTCCTGCCAGCGAAAACGGGGGGCATGGCACACCACCGGCCAAGAGATCGATGCGCTGACCGCCAGCCTTGATTTCCTTGCACTCTTGGGACTCAAGGAAATCTTTTACGTCACCCGGCTGAAGCGAAGCAACCTTATCCTCATCCCATCCCGGCCAAGAAGCCACGTTCTTCCGGAGAGTTCCGACGGCATGTTGGTCCCACTCAACAAGCGCCACGTGATCAAAGCCAGCGTTGTGCAGTCCGAGAGCCTGTCCGCCGGCTCCCGCACAGATCTCAACCGAGATGAGCGACTCATCGAACTGCGGTCGTTCCCGCCGGGGGGCCATCAGAACTCCTCGTGGTGTGGCACAAAATAGCTGCTCAAGTCTCGCAGAGAGAGAGCAGCGGATCACAGCCTTCTCACGAGAGTCTCGCAGCACAGCAGTGTGCCGTCCGCTCTGGGGTACAGCGGACGGCACACCGCCACGAGGGGCCTACCCAGGCCGCCCCATGTGCCGCAACAGGGCTTCGACGTCACCGGGAGCGAGGCCAGCGGCTACGGAGGGCTCTTCCTGCAAGTCAGAGAGCTGCTGTACAGAGGGGTCGTCGAGTATCTTGCCCATGAACTCCAGTTTCCGATCGAGACGAGCCGCGACCACCTCATCAATCGTGTCCCGAACAGCGAGAACTGTGACACGAGTCTCGGCATCAGGGCGGAGCCCGAGTCGGTGGATACGGTCAAGGCTCTGGAGGAAGCGCCCTGCCACGAAGTCACGGTCTACATACACAGCGTCGTGGCACACCTGGTGCAGGCTGATCCCCTCGCCGAGGGTTGCCGGGTTAGAGAGCAGCACCATGCACGCCGGATCTTCCCGAAAGCGCCGAAGCTGCTCATCCCTGTCAACCGTCCCGCCGTACACGACCGCCGGTGCGTACTTCTCCAAAAGCTGTTCAAGAGTGGTCAAGCTGCGAACGAATGTCGTCCAGATCAGCGTTTTCCGCCCCTGCTCGGCGTTCTCAGCGACAATCGCGGCAGTTTCCTTGTACTTAGGCGACAGCTCATAGTCCGGTAGGTTCTGCATGAGCGCGTAGAGCGAGTGCCCCTGAGGGATCTCAAGCGGCGGCAACTGGTAAGCCAAAGGCTCATAGCGGCTTCCGCTGTCCAACAACAGTGCCGGACTGGTCGCGGCCATCAACAGCCGCAGTGCCGTCTTCCCTAGAGAGCTGAGGTCATCGCGTGCAGCGCGCGAGTCAGCGTCACCCACCAGAGACCCGTAGATCTCAGCGTGCAGAGGTGGCATATCCACGTACCGCATCCGAAGTTCCATCGGGGGCAGGCCAAGTTCCAGCTTGGTAGTCCGGGTGAAAAGAGGCTTGAGGGCAACACTGGCGTAGGCCAGATCCCCGCCGGCCACAGCGCGGGCGACCGAACGCTGACCGTGCCCCGGCCAGACGAAACCCAGCAGATTCTCCAGGTCCTTCGAGCCGTTGGGAGCGGGAGTGCCCGTAAGGATCAACCGCCTCCGCGCCAGGGGGCCAAGGGCCATACAGGCAGCACCGTACGTACCTCGTGCCCCGAGCTTCATGCGGTGCGCCTCGTCGAGGATGATCATCGATGGCTCAGCCTGAAGCCAGGCCGCCAGCGTCGTGAGTGAACGGTCCAGTCGCTCGTAGTTCACGATCAGAACCTCCGCCCATTCATCTAGCGAACCGTCGAGCACATGCGGACGCAACCTGTGGCGGAAGCAGACCGCCGTTTCGTACTTCCATGACTCATACGCCGACTTCGGGCATACCACAAGCAGTCTCTTGACCTGCCCCATGGTTTTCTGTGCCGCATACACGCCAAGCGCTGAGCGGGTCTTACCGGCACCAGGAACGCTGAAGTTTGCACCGTGCTGGAGGGACAACAGCTTGGCTATATCACGCCTCTGAAACTCGCCCAACTCCGCGATCCACTCGTCGCCGAGCAAGTGAGGCACGTCGTCCGCCAAGACCTCTCCCGAGTGATCGGGAGCACTGAGCCTCCTCTCGACCGTCGCGGCGTCCTGGAGATTCCCCAGGATCAGGCTCCTCAGGTCGGAAGCCCACTCCACTCCTGTGGGGTCAGACCACCCCGCGACCTCGCCCACACTGGCCAATAGGTCATCAAGATCGACAGAGGCGGCCAATGGGCCGAGCTGGCCGCCCGTACGGAAGCGGGCGGCCAGCTGGACAAGCTCCCCGCGGTAATTCTCAGTGGTCCTGAGAACTACCTTGGTGCGCGTCTCATCAAATCCGAGAGTCAGCGAGACCTCAGCTTCTGTTCCGCTAGTCACGGCCTGCCTTCCGTGACGGCCTCGACCAGCCAGGACACCCCATCACCAGGTTCTCCCTGGATCCGTTTCGCCTGCTGAGCAAGCTTGCCCAAGCTCTCCTTTAGTTGGAGCACAGCGTCATCGAAAGCCTCTTCGTCGAGGCTCCGTGCCGTCCGCGCCTGCACAAGCTCGATTACACACTGATCAATATCGGCGCAGGCATCGGCGAGCCGGGCAGGGGCGAGCTGCTTGCGCTTGCGTACCCGGGCGTCCCGGCCGGCATCGTCGATTGCCTTGTCGAATGCTTCCTTCGCTTCATCGAAGAGCGCACGAGCCGTCTGCTTGTCGGCATCGGACACGTTCGTCCCCGTTGCCCCCGCCACAGCCTTCGCTCTCAGAATCTGGTCGTTGAGCGCACGGGCGTCAGCGACCCGAGAAGTGACCCCAGGTACCGTAACGCCCAGACCGGGCACCACAACTGCCTCGGGTGCAGAGCCTGCCTTCTTGCCCGCATCGCTGAGGCTCGACGGCAAGCTCCTAGCCAGGTAGTCCGCCTTCGCGAAGTGCTCGTCGATGTGACGCACATCCGTCTTGGCGAAATCAAGCAGCATCGCCGCGAGCCGCCACTCCTTGATTACCTCGGCTTCATCAGGCTCGACCGTAGACAGCTTCTTGTAGAGCCGTTCGAGTTCCTTCAGCTTCTCCTGGTCGTCCTCAAAGTCCACCAACCGCAGGGAAGCACTACCACTCCTGCTTCGTTCAATCAGTTCGCGAATCGTACTGAGGATCCAACGCTCCTGATGGTAAGTCTTCGTCAGGATCCTGAATTCCTTGGCGATCACTTCCGGAGTCCGACCGAGCGCCGCCTGCTCTTCCATGGCGAGCAACCGGTTGATGTACGAATAATCGCGACGGTGGTCTTTGCGCAACTGAAGTGAAAGTTCGACAGCGTTGATGTCCGCCCACGTGAAGGACGCCGGCAGGACACCCACCCTCATCGACTGCACACCACTCTCCCGTAGCGCAGCAGCCCTGGTGTTGCCGTTGACCAGTACGCCATGGTGCGTGACCAGCCCCGGATCGTTCTGGCCGAACTGCTCCAGACTCTCCTTGAGTTTGTCGAAGGCCGAGTCACGCAGATTGGGGTTGGCCGGCTCAGCTTGAAGCAGATACTTCAGGTACCCCTGACTCTCCGCACTCCACGGATCGCTATCTAGCGCCTGGTCCTTCAGCGAATCATGACTACGCTGGGCGCGGATTCGGTGAGTGCTGGGGTTGAGGTACAGGCTCTCCAGAGGGAGATCAATAACCTCCACATGGATGGCTTGGCCGTTCCAGTCAACCGTGACAGTCTCCCTAGTTCCACCTGAGTTCTTCACCTCCTCCAGCCTCTTCTTGATCAGTTCGCTGAACTCGTCCGCACGCGGCGGCGCCTGGAATTCCCGAAACATACTGTCCCCGATCCCCTTCACTCTGCTTACTTGTTGTCTCCGGCCGCGGCCTGCCGGACAACTTCCCGAGACTCCACCGGCAGCGTCCTGTAAATGCCCCAGAGCTGCTCCAGAGCTCCCTGCGTACGCTGATCCGCTTCGATCCAGCCAGCGAAGACTTCCCGCTCCAGGGCGGACAGCCCCGCCACCTTGCTGAGGAGACCGTCCAAGTCGATCTCCCTCTCCCCCCCGGCCCCGCATCGCCTGCACTCCGTGACCATCTGGAAGTCAACGGTGCCGTCCGCGAGTACAACCTTGCGCCGGGCGACGTTCAGCTGCGACAGAACATCACCTTCGTCGCTGTACGGCTCGCCCGCTCCAATCCCGCAGGTACGACAGAGGAAGTTGTCGCCCTGCCACACCTTGGCCCGCTGTGCGGCGCTCAGACTGTTCTTGTGCTTGGCAACCTTCGCCTGACCTGGGATCCAGATCTCGGCTCCCTTGGTCACATACCGCTGCTCCTCCTGCTTCAGCGCAGGATCGTCACGGCTCGTGTCGATCCTCCAGCCGTGATCTCTGAGATCCCGCAGCCTTCGGTCGATCTGTGCCACTTCAGGGAACGCCTTGCGGAGTGCAGCCTTGGTGAAGGTGTTGCCCTCCCCCACCTCAGTTTCCAGCCACAGGGCTGCACGGATCTTTCCGCCGAACTTTACGTTCTGCCAGGAGGGCAGCGTCATACTTGTCTCCGATCCTTCAGCCAGCCACGACCACGCATACCGCTTGACCAGGTCACGCAGTCAGGCATCAAGGAACCTGCGTCACAACCGGGTTGTGCGGGCTCAGGGTCGCCCTGAGTTGGTCAATTGATGACGTACGGCCGAACTGAAGTCCAGCGCAAGCACATGTTGCGCTCAAGGACGTCGACGCTCCAGGGCTTCAGGGTCCGCCCGCTACCCCATGCAGGCTTGAACAGGGAAGAAGGAACGGAATGCGCGCCGGTCAAGTAGGCACCAAGATCAGTCGCGACCTCCCCGCCGGGAGACTGCGCCTCGCTGGCACTCTCGTAGAGCTGCACCGTCACACTGGTGCTGTCACACTCGCCGCAACTGTCCGCCTGTTTGATGAGCACGGGTACAAAACGAACCGTGACGCCATATCGCGCTACTTGAACGGCCGTCGAGTGCCGCCACTTCGCTTCGTGACACTCCTGCATGAGCTGGCGGTCACGGGCGCGGGGTCTGAAACTGCCGTCGGCCTGACGAGGGGAGAGGCAGTGAAGGCACATGAGCGAGCCGAGCCGACTCTCTGCAAAACGTGTCCCACGCTGCGGAGCGATAACAACAATCTGCGTGAACAGAACCGACAGCTGAAGGAGAGTCAGGCCGGCCTGTCAGAAGCTCTGGCCACGGCTCGGCGGCGAGCGGCATCCCTGCCGGTCCCCCTTCGCAAGGGGGACCGGCAGCGACAAACGAACGATGTAGCGGGTGCCAGGCAGATCGCCAATGCCGCCGCGAGCCTTCGGAACCAAGGCAAGGCCGATGCGGCTCTCGCCATGCTGGCCGACACCGTCGGGAGATTGACCCCGCTAGAAGGAGCCGCGTCTCTCGCAGTACTGCGGGCGCAACAGCAGGCTCAACTCGCCGACACCTTGGTGCACATGTATGGACGAGAGCACTCTGAGAAAGAGGTCATCCAAGCCGCGCTAGAACTCCATGAACACGGGATGGCAGACGACGCTGTTGCGATCTTGCGCACCGCCATCCGGTAGCCCAGTCGGAGCAAGAACACGGACGGAGGCCTCCGCGATCTGTGGCAGCCTACGCCGGCAACCACTTGAGGATTTCAGCTCCTCTCACTTCCACCACCTGGTAACTGGCGCATGGCAACCGCCCTGGACCCACCACGCAGCTTTGGCATGCACTGCCCTCTTCAGGCAGCATCTGCCTCAAAGTGCATCTGGGCTCGGTCCAGGACGCCATCCGGGTCGGCGCCCTGGGCGGCGAGCCAGTGAAGCAGGTCTGCAATGAGGTCGGTTGCAGACTCCTCCAGTACGAAGGAGCACCGCACGCCCGTGAAACCAGAGCCGACGGTCATGCGACGGTAGCTTTCCAGCACGGCTGTCGCACGCTGAACACGACGGCACTGCTGGTCCGGTCCGAGGGTGAGTTCACACCAGACGATCTTGCCCGTCGCCGTGAGGATGGTGCCCCAGTCGGCTGCCATCGCAGCCACAAGGTGCAGGCCCCGGCCGCACTCGTCACCGCACTCGGGTTCCGCGGTCGACGGCACCGCGTGGCTCTTGTCGTGGAGTTCCACGCGGAGTCGGCCTTCGACCAACTCCATGACGAGCGTCGCCGCCGCACCTTCGCCCACGTGCTTGATCACATTCGTCGCGAGTTCCGTGACCGTGAGCTGGACCTCGTCCACCAGGGGCTGGATGCCCCAGCGGGTGAGCTGCTCCCGCACGGCTGCTCTGAGTACGTGGAGTTCAGCCGGCTCCGCCTCGAAGGGCAGAACGCAGCGGAGTCGGGGCTCAGTGACTTCGTGGCCATGCATGGCTGCACTCCCTCCCGCGCCACGTCAGCCTTGCGCCCGCCGTATCCGTACGGCTGCGCTGCGTAGCGCCCGGGTTGCGAGTATGGCAGCGAGAAGTCTCGCTATGTAACTTCTCACGAGAATCGTCCGAGTGAATTCGATGGTTCACCAACCGGGGTCTGCATAGCCTGTTGACCGGCCAGGCCTCTGGTCGGCACTGAACGGAAGGTCGCTTCCATGTCTGCGAGGGCCACAACCCGGCGCCGCCAACTCGGCGCGATGATGCGCAAGTTGCGTGCACGCAAAGGCATCACGCTGGAAGAGGCCGGCCGACTGGTCGGAGTCTCGAAGGCCACCGTCAGCAGGTACGAGACCCAGGAAGGGCCCGTGAAGTGGCCCATCGTGGACGCGCTCTGCCGTGAGTTCGACGCGAGTGACGCCGAACGCAACGCCGTTGTGGCACTCGCCAAGGACGCGAAGCAACAGGGCTGGTGGAGTTCCTTCGCCGACTCCATCCCCGGGGACATGAATCTGCTGCTCACGCTCGAAGACGAAGCCGTGCGCGAGGACCACTTCAACTGCCTTTACGTGCCTGGCCTCCTCCAGAAGCGCAGCTACACAGAGGCTGTACAGAACGCCTCTGAGATGCGTCTCGCTCCTGAGGAGATCAAACGGCTCGTAGACATTCGCATGAAGCGTCAGGAGATCCTCACCCGGGACAAGCCCCTGCACCTGTGGGCCATCCTCGACGAGTCGGTGATCCGGCGGGTGGTCGGTTCACGTGAAGTGATGAGAGAGCAGCTCGGTCATCTGATCGAAGCCAACGAATCACCGGAGATCACGCTCCAGATCCTGCCGTTCTCCAAGGGTGCCCACTCGGCCGCCATGGGCAGCTTCGTGATCCTTGGCGGCACCGAACCCTCGCTCGATGTCGTCTACGTCGACATACACGCCGGCTCTCTCTTCATGGAGAAGGAAGAGGAGCTGGACCGATACAGGCTTGCGTTCGACTACCTCCGCGCACAAGCGTTGGACATGTCAGCCTCGTCAGCCATGATCGAGCGTGTCCGTAAGGAGCTGTGATGCACACCCGAGAGCCGGCAATACCGTCCGACGCCTGGGTCAAGTCCTCGTACAGCGGGGCCAACACCAGTGAGTGCGTCGAAACCGCTGCCATGCCGAGGGGTACGGCGGTACGAGACAGCAAGCGTCCGGTCGGACCCCGTCTCAGCTTCAGCCACAGCGCCTGGTCCGGCTTCGTGACCGCCCTCCAAGAGGGCGAGCTTGGTTGAGGTGCTGACCATTTATCAGGCCGCAGCGTAAAGAGGCTAGGCGCGGTCCGGGCCGGGCGCCCGGGTGGTGGCGTGGGGGAGGAACGCGGTCAGGGCCGCGTGGAGGGCCCGGGGGTTGTCCAGGTGTACGTCGTGGGCCGCGTCCGGGATGGTCTCGGTGCGGGCGGACAGCGGGCGGTGGGTTCGCATTTCCGCGGCCTCCGCCTCCGGCATCCAGTCCTGCGCGCCCCGGGCGACCAGCGTGGGGCAGCGGATCCGGTCCCACTCCGGCCAGAAGTCGCGTTACGCGTTCTCCGCCACCGTGGCCACGATGACGTCGCGGTCCACGCGCGGGTGCCAGCCTTCGGGGCGTTCCTCCAGGCCCGCCGCCCACGCCCGGCCCGCCGCACCGCCGCCGAAGAACGCGGCCGCGGCGGACCGGAAGGCGAAAGAAACCGGCCGGGAGGCCGGCCAGTCGGCGATGGTCGCGGGGAGGCCGGGGTCCGGGCCCTTCGGGCCCGCCTCGACCAGGGTCAGGGACGCGACCCTGTCGGGGTGCGCCGCCGCCGTCAGCATCGCCGTGTGGCCGCGCATGGACTGGCCGACCAGGGACACCGGGCCCAGGGACAGCCCGCCGATCACCGCGAGCGCGTCGCGCACGTACGACGCCCTGGAGACCGAGGGTGGGCGGCGGGTGCTCGCGCCGTGGCCCCGGGCGTCGTACGCGATCACATGGCGCGTCGGGGCGAGGAGTTCCGCCAGGGCGTCCCATCCGGCCGCGTGGCCGGCCAGGCCGTGGAGGAGAAGCACCGGTGAACGGCCGAGACCCGGCCCGGGTCCGGGGCCGGGTCCTCCCGGTCGCGGGAGGTCAGGTGTACGTCGCCGCGAGCGCCGCCCCGCAGACCGTCCCGTATGCCGTCCCGCAGGTCCTTCCGTACGCCGCCCCGCAGGCCGTTCCGTACGCCGCGTCCCGCGTCGGCCGCCGGGTTCACCACGGTTCGTATCCGCAGGGGAAACCGAGGTACCGAAGGTCTCGCACCCCGGCCCTCGGTCGTAAATCGCCGGGGTGGGAGGGGGTGGGGCCGTGGGACGGCTTCAACTCCGCCGCCCGATTCCTGTGGTTGGGACATGACACAGCAGCGGAGTTTCGGACGGGCCGTCAGGGTCGGCCTTCCTGACGTCGCATCATCGCCGTCGATGCATACGATTCGCCCTCCTGGGGCATGTATCGGGCTATTCGGGTGGATTGCGTGCGTAATGCGCCTGATTCAACGCGAGATGGGGAGATCCTCACACAGTCCGTACGTACATCACGAAAGGGACCCCCATGCGTATCCGCACCGCGCTCGCCGCCTCCGCCTTCGCCGCATCTGTCCTGCTGGGCAGCGCCGGCACGGCGCTCGCCTGCGACGGCGAGAACGGCCCTGAGGGACGCCACTACTCCGACGAGTACAACGACGGCCGCCACCACTCCGACGAGTACGGCGACAAGGACCGCCACCACGCCAAGGGCAAGGAAGGCGGCTACGCCGAGTACTGCAACATCGGCGGCGAGAACGGAATCACCCACGCTCGCCTCATGGGCTACAAGGCGTACAGCAAGGGCAAGTACGACGGCCACAACGACGGCCACCACGAGGGTTACAAGCACCACGGCAAGTACGACACCTACTGCGTCTCCTCCCACAGCTGACAGCTCCGCGCTGTCGCACCATCAGAACGGCCCCGCCCCCGCGGCTTGTCCGCGGGCGCGGGGCCGCTCCCATGGACGCCCGCCCCGACAGCCGAATGCCCGCCCGATCCGCGGAGATCGGACCGCGGAGGTCGGGGACGCGGAAAGCGGGGACGCGGAGATCGGGGACGCGGAAAGCCGAGGCGCGGAAAGCCGGGACGTGGTCGAGCACGTGAAGGCTGCCGTACGTACTACCGGGCAACTCCCCCGGTGGCCGGGCGCGTGACCGACGACAGGCGGTCACGCGCCCGGCGTGTGTCCCCGGGCCCCGGCGCCCCGGACCCCGGTGCCCGCCGGCCTAACCGCCCACCGCGTGCGACACCGTGTAGATCAGCAGGCCCGCCAGCGCCCCCACCACCGTGCCGTTGATCCTGATGAACTGCAGGTCCCGCCCGATGTGGGCCTCGATCTTCTTCGACGTCTGCTCCGCGTCCCAGCCCGCCACCGTGTCGCTGATCAGCGAAGTGATCTCGCCGCGGTATGTCGTCACCACGTACACCGCCGCGCCCTCCACCCACCCCTCCAGCTTCTCCTGCAGCCGCCTGTCCGTCGCCAGCCGCGCGCCCAGCGAGAGCAGTGAGGCCCGCACCCGCAGGCGCAGCTCGCTCTGCTCGTCCTCCGCCGCCGAGATGATCATGGCGCGTACGGACGCCCAGGCCGAGGCGATCACGTCCTGGACCTCCCCACGCCCCAGGATCTCCGACTTCAGCCGCTCCACCTTCGCCCGCGTGTCCGTGTCCGACTGGAGGTCGGACGCGAAGTCCGTCAGGAAGCGGTCGATCGCGCCGCGCGCCGGGTGGTCCGGCATGTCGCGCATCTCGGAGATGAAGCGCAGCAGCTCCTTGTAGACACGTTCGCCGACCTTCCTGTCCACGAAGCGCGGCGTCCAGCCCGGCGCCCCGCCCTGCACCGCGTCCATCACCGAGTCCACGTGCAGCACCAGCCAGTCATGGGCGCGCGCGCAGACCAGGTCGACCGCGCGGTCGTGCGCGCCGTCCGCGACGACGCTCTCCAGGGCCTTCCCGATCCCCGGGGCGATCTCCGCGGCGTCCGCGCGCCGCGTGATCGCCTCGCCGACGACCGCCTGGACGTCGGAGTCGCGCAGGACGGTCAGCGCGCCGCGCAGGGCCGTGGAGAGTTCCTCCGTCACGCGGTCGGCGTGGGCCGGCTCCGCCAGCCAGGTGCCGACGCGGCTGCCGATGCCGATGGCGCGCAGACGGGCGCGCACGACGCCCTCGGAGAGGAAGTTCTCGCCGACGAAGGAGCCGAGCGTGGTGCCCAACTGGTCCTTCTTCGTCGGGATGATCGCGGTGTGCGGGATGGGCAGGCCCATCGGGCGCTTGAAGAGGGCCGTCACGGCGAACCAGTCGGCGAGCGCGCCCACCATGCCCGCCTCGGCCGCCGCCGCGACGTACGCCGGCCAGCCGCCGACGCCCGACCGCTCCGCCCAGGTGGCGAGTACGTACACCAGCGCGACCAGGAGCAGCAGCCCGGTGGCCGTCGCCTTCATGCGGCGTACGCCCTGACGCTTCTCCTCGTCGGCCGCGCTGTACGCGAAGGGCGGGAGGGGGGCGGACGAGGACGGAGAAGAGGAGGCCGAAGAGGACGGGGGCAGGGGTGTGGGCGGGGGCTTGGGTGGCGGGGAGGTCACGTGGGCAGAGTTCTCCTTGCCGGACATGTCGTCAGTTCCCTCTTCGTTACGATCCATCCGCTCCACCCGTTCGCCTCGCACGCACCATCTCGTACGTAATTTTCCCTACCTGACCTACTCGTGGAACGCACTGCGAGTTCCCGGCGTCTCCCAGGGCGGTGCAATGGCGCATCATGGAGTGAGTTCGAACGGAGCCTCGGGCTCCCCGCGCCCGAGGAGATACACCGAGCATGACCAAGCGCAACGGTTATGCCGTGCTCGCCGCGCTCGCCGCGGTGGTGGTCCTGGTTTCCGGGGCCATATTCGCCGGAGCGATGCTCGGCGGTCCCGCCGACGCCCCCCGGGCCCAGCCCCGTACACCGCTCCGTTCCGCGGCACCCGCCACCTCCGCCTCCTGGATCGGCACCTGGTCCAGCGCGCCCGCCCTGGCCGAGCCCGGTACGGAACAAGGGTTCCCGGGGCGTTCCCTGCGTAACGTCGTGCACACCAGCATCGGCGGCACCAGCGCCCGCATCACCCTCTCCAACCTCTTCGGCACACAGCCGCTGCGCATCACGCACGCCTCGATCGCCGTCGCAGCCACCCCCGGCGCCCCGACCGCCGCGAACGGCACCATGCGCCGGCTGCTCTTCGGCGGCTCCCCCTCGGTCGTGATCCCGGCCGGCGGGCAGGTCGTCAGCGACCCCGCCCTGCTGAAGGTCCCGCACGACACGGACCTCCTCGTCACCACCTACTCCCCCACGCCCAGCGGCCCGGCCACGCACCATCCGCGGGCCCGCCAGACGTCGTACGTCGCGGAGGGCGACCGTACGGAGGACCCGCTCGGTGACGCCTACACCGGACAGACGCCGTACTGGCGCTACCTCACCGCCGTCGACGTCCTCAGCGGCAAGGCCGAGGGTTCGGTCGTCGTCATCGGCGACTCGATCACCGACGGCGTCACCTCCACGGCCGGCGCGAACCGCCGCTGGACGGACGTGCTCGCCGACCGCCTCGACGGGCGCTACGGCGTACTCAACGCGGGCATCAGCGGAAACCGGCTGCTCAGCGACGGGGTCGGCCCGAGTGGCCTCGCCCGCTTCGACCGTGACGTACTGTCGCGCTCCGGCGCGAAGGCGGTCGTCGTCGTCCTCGGGATCAACGACATCCTCCGGCCGCCGCACGAGCTGGACGCGGTGCGCATCACGGCGGGCCTGGAGCAGCTCGCACGCCAGGCGCGGGCGCGCGGGCTGCGCGTGATCGGGGCGACGGTGATGCCCTTCGAGGGGACGCGGGCGCACACTCCGCGGCTCGAAGCGGTGCGGGACCAGGTGAACGAGACGATCCGTACGGGCGGCGTCTTCGACGCGGTCGTGGACTTCGACCGGGCCCTGCGCGACCCGTACGCCCCGGACCGGCTCCTTCCGGCGTACGACTCGGGCGACCACCTGCACCCGAGCGACGCGGGCTACCGGCGCATGGGCATGGAGTTCGACCTCGCGAGCCTGAACAGGAGCACGGCGCCGGCCGGAGTGTGAAGCCGCCGCCCGCCCGTCCCCCGGCCCGTCCGTGACGTCGTCGCGTCGTACGCGCATTCACGCCCCGTACGGATACGGATACGGATACGGATAGGGGTAGGGGTACGCGTACGGCGCGACGTCGTCACGCGGGGTCAGTCAGTCGAGCTCCTTGCGGTCGGCCTGGGCCTTCTTCGCCAGCTTCTCCTGCTTGCGCGCCTCCTTGAGGCGCTGCTTCTCGGCGCGCGTGATCTTGCGTTCCACACCCACCCCGCCCATCAGCGCGAACCCGGTGACCGTCACGCGCGGCGAGTCCGGTGCCACCGGCTCGGACGGCTGCGCCGCCTTCTCCGTATGGTCGCCGAAACCGCCCATGAAGCCGAAGCCCTTGACGTTCACGTCCAGGCCCGGCGGCACCGTGACCGCCATGCCTCCCATGATCGCGAAGCAGCGGATCACGGTGTCACGGTCCTCGAAGTGCGCCTCGCGCAGGTCGATCTGGCCGCCGCCCATCAGCGCGAACGCCGTGAACGTCCGGCCCACCGTCCACGTGCCCTGGCGCCCGAAGCCACCCCAGAAGGCGAAGGCGCCCCTCGACGTGGCCGTCCCACCGGTCCGGTCCCGCCAGGAGACCCGCGTACCGGGCGTACCGAGGGAAGAGGCAAGGGTCATGTCCGGTCCGACCGGGCCGCCCGTGCCCGGCACCGGCAGGTCACGCACCAGCGGCTCCAGCTCACCGTGCGTACGGGCCTTGTACACGGCGTCGAGACGCTGGTCGAACTCCTCCATGTCCAGCCGCCCCTCGGCGACCGCGTCGCGCAGCACCTCGGCGACCCGTTCGCGCTCGGCATCGGAGGCGCGCATTTCCGGAAGTCCACTGGTCATACGTCCAGACTAGTCAACAGCGGTGCGCCATCCCAGTGTTCAGAGTGCCGACCGGTCCGCGTACATCTTCGCGATCACCGCCTCGATGTCCGGCTCCCGCACCGACAGGTCCACCAGCGGATACCTCTGGGCCACCGCCGCCACCAGCGGCGCCGCCGAGACCGACGCCGGGAACGCCAGCCACTGCCTCGGCCCCTCCACCTTCACCACCCGCGCGCCCGCCACCTCGATCGGCGAAAGCTCGCGCTCCAGGTCCACGACCAGGGTCCGCTCGCTCTCGCCCACCTCGTGCAGCCCGCCCGGCGTGCCGTCGTACACCAGGCGTCCGTGGTCGATGACCATCACACGCTCACACAGCTGTTCGATGTCGGTCAGGTCGTGTGTCGTCAGCAGGACCGTCGTACCGCGCTCCGCGTTCAAGTCCCGCAGGAAGTCGCGGACCCTCGCCTTCGAGATGACGTCCAGGCCGATCGTCGGCTCGTCGAGGTACAGCACCTCGGGATCGTGCAGCAGCGCCGCCGCGATGTCGCCCCGCATCCGCTGCCCCAGCGACAGCTGCCGTACCGGCACGTCCAGCAGCTCGCCCAGGTCGAGGAGGTCGACGCAGCGCGCCATGTTCACCTTGAAGCGCTCGTCCGGGATCCGGTACATGCGGTGCATCAGACGGTACGAGTCGCGCAGCGGCAGGTCCCACCACAGCGTCGTGCGCTGCCCGAACACCACCCCGATCCGCTGCGCCAGCCGCGTCCGCTCCCGCGCCGGGTCGATGCCCGCCACCCGCACGCGGCCGCCGCTCGGCGTCAGGATGCCGGTCAGCATCTTGATGGTGGTGGACTTCCCGGCGCCGTTCGGCCCGATGTAGCCGACCATCTGGCCGCGCGGCACCGAGAAACTGATCCCGTCGACCGCCCGCACCTGCGTCTTCTCGCGCCGCAGCCGGCCCTTCTTGCGGCGTACGTCGAAGACCTTCTCGACACCGTCCAGCTCGATGAAGTCACTTTCCATACGGCGTCAGCTCCCCGTGCTGCGGTACGAACGAAGGCCCACCCGCCACGCCGCCCCGGCCAGCGCACAGCACACCACCGCCACCAGCGGCGGCAGGAAGGCGAGCCAGGACGGCAGGTCGAGCGGGTAAGGACGGTCCAGCACGTACAGCGCCGGAAGCCAGTTGACGAAGGCCAGCGGCAGCACGAACGTCACCCCGCGCACCAGGTCCTTCGCGAAGACCGTCGGCGGGTACTGGAGAAGCGTGGTGCCGCCGTACGTGAAGGAGTTCTGCACCTCGGCCGCGTCCTGCGCCCAGAACTGGAACGCCGCCCCGGCCACGAACACCGCCGAGAAGATCGCCGCCCCGCTGAGGACCATCACCGGCAGCATGAGGACCTTCAGCGGCGTCCACGCGATGTCCAGCGCCGCCAGCGCGTACCCGAGCACCAGCAGGCCCTGCGTGATCCGGCCCAGCCTGCGCAGCGCGAAACGGTCGGCCGCGATCTGCGCGAGGACCGGGACCGGGCGTACGAGCAGGGTGTCCAGCGTGCCGTCGCGCACCCGGCGCCCCAGCCGGCCCACCGAACCCATCACCAGGTCGGAGAGGCCGAAGGCCGTGCCCGCCGTCCCGTAGAGGAAGGCCACCTCGGGCAGCGTGTAGCCGCCCAGCGCGTCCACGTGCGAGAACATCAGCAGGATGCCGGCGAAGTCGAGGCCGGTCGCCGCGAAGTTGCCGAACGCCGTCATCACGAAGGACGCGCGGTACGCCATCGTCGAGCGGATCCACATCGCCGCGATCAGCCCGTACGCCCTGACGCCGGACCACAGCTGCCCGGCAGACCGGACCGGGACGGCCGCCTCAGCGGCTCCGGTCGTTCCGGTCCTCCCGGTCCTTCCGGTCCTCCCGGCCGTCCCAGCGCCGTCAGCGGCCTCAGCGCCGTCAGCGCCGTCAGCGGTTTCAGCGCCCTGGGCGGTTCCACTCATTCCGGTCGCCTCAGCCACCCTGGACCACCACCCTGCGCGTAGCCACCGACTGGAGCAGCCGCCCGGCCGCCAGCAGCACCGCCGCCCAGCCGATCTGGAAGGCGTACACCCGCACCAGGCCCCACCCCGTGTGCTTGCCGAGGAAGACGTCGGCCGGGATCTGGAGCAGCGACGACCAGGGCAGCGCCTGCGCGAACGTGCCCAGGGCTCCCGGGAAGAGGGTGAGCGGCAGCACCATCCCGGAGAAGAAGAGACCGGCGAGCCAGGTGATCTGCGCGACACCCGCCCCGTCGAGCAGCCAGAACGCGGACAGCGCCACCAGGAACCGGATCGCGAAACTGACGACGACGCCGAGCGCGACGGCGACCAGGAACGCGACCCACACCAGCGGATCGGCGGGCAGCACCAGATCGAACGCGAGCGCGCCGAGCGCCATCGGGACGACACCGCGCCCGAGGAGATGGAAGGCGGCCCGCCCCAGGTCGCCCGCCAGCCAGAAGAGCTGGAGGTCGGCGGGGCGGTAGAGGTCGATCGCGATGTCGCCGGTACGGATCCGCTCGATCAGCTCGTCCTCGAAGCCGCCGCCCATCATGGCGGCGGTCATCAGCAGCGCCTGCCCCAGCCACACGTAGGTGAGGGCCTGCGACAGGTCGTACCCGCCCAGGTGCGGACGCTCGTCCCACAGGGCCGTGAAGGTGTACGCCATGATGAAGCCGAAGACGGTGTTGGTGAACACCCCTGCCGCCGTGGCCACCCGGTACGTCGCATGACGGCGGAACCCGCCGGCCGCAACCACCGCGTATACACGCACACCGACCCCTCGATTCGCTTCCGGCACCAAAACCCCCGACCCTAGCCCAACAGGGTCAACCGCCGCAGGCGTTTTTCGCCGGAGGATCGGGGCACCGGTCCGGGGTGCGTGCAGTATGGACGTACCAGGCGAATCGCCCGATACCACACCGTTATGCCGGAGAGCGAACCTCTGGCCCCGCCCAGGGAGTCTCCACAGACATGAGCGACGAGCCACAGCAGCCCCAGGGGTGGGCACCCCGGGACCCCTCCCACCAGAACCCGGACGGCGGGAACGGGAAGGGAGAGGGGAAGACGGAGACGACGGAGACGACGGCGGAGATGAAGACGGAGGGGAAGGCGGAGGGGAAGGCGGAGGGGAAGGCGGAGGGGAAGGGGAAGAAACCCCGGCCCCGGCGCACCGGCCTGCGCCGCCTGATCCCGACCTGGCGGATGCTCCTCGGCACCTTCCTGCTGCTGGCCCTGCTCCTGTGCGGCGGGTTCGCCGCGGGTTACGCGCTCGTCGAGATCCCGGCCGCCAACAGCGCCGCCACCGCCCAGAGCAACGTCTACCTCTACGCCGACGGCTCCCAGCTCGCCCGTGACGGCGAAGTCAACCGCGAGAACGTCAAGATCGCTCACATCCCCAGGACCGTCCAGCACGCCGTACTCGCCGCCGAGGACCGCGGCTTCCACTCCGAGCGGGCCGTCGACCCCCAGGCCATGCTCCGCGCCGGCTGGAACACCGTCACCGGCAAGGGCAAGCAGTCCGGGTCCACCATCACCCAGCAGTACGTCAAGAACTACTACCTCGGCCAGGAACAGACCGTCACCCGCAAGGCGAAGGAGTTCTTCATCGCGATCAAGCTCGACAGCGAGGAGAGCAAGAACGAGATCCTCGAGGGCTACCTGAACACCAGCTACTTCGGGCGCAACGCGTACGGCATCCAGGCCGCCGCCCAGGCGTACTACGGCAAGAACGTCGACGAGATCACCACCGCCGAGGGCGCCTACCTCGCCTCGCTCCTCAACGCCCCCAACGCGTACGACATCACCGCCCACCCCGAGAACAAGGCCGGCGCCCTGAGCCGCTGGAACTACGTACTCGACGGCATGGTGAAGGAGAACTGGCTGAGCCCCACCGACCGCGCCGCGGCCGAGTTCCCCGCCCCGCAGGAGGCCAAGCCCGCCTCCGGCCTCTCCGGACAGCGCGGCTACATCGTCCAGGCCGTCGAGGAGTACCTCACCAGCAACAAGATCCTCGACGAGGACACGCTGGCCACCGGCGGCTACCGCATCACCACCACCCTGGAGAAGTCCAAGCAGGACGCCTTCGCCGACGCCGTCGACGACCAGGTGATGTCGCAGACGAGCAAGGACCGCAAGGCCGACCGCAACGTGCGCGTCGGCGGCGCCTCCATCGACCCCGCGAGCGGCAAGGTCGTCGCGATGTACGGCGGAATCGACTACACCAAGCAGTACGTCAACAACGCGACGCGCCGCGACTACCAAGTCGGCTCGACCTTCAAGCCGTTCGTCTTCGCCTCGGCCGTCGAGAACAGCTCCACCACCCAGGACGGCCGCCCGGTCACCCCGGACACCGTCTACGACGGCACCAACGAGCGGATGGTGGAAGGCCCCGCCGGACCGACGGGCTACGCCCCGGAGAACGAGGACCAGGCCTCCTACGGCCAGGTCACCGTCCGCACCGCCACCGACAAGTCCGTCAACTCGGTGTACGCGCAGATGGCACAGGACGTCGGCCCCGACAACGTCAAGAAGACCGCCGTGGCCCTCGGCCTCCCCGAGAACACCCCGAGCCTCGACCCGTACCCCTCCATCGCCCTCGGCGTCGCCACCGCCAGCGTCCTCGACATGACGGAGGCGTACGCGACCCTCGCCAACCACGGCGAGCACGGCACGTACACGATCGTCGAGAAGATCACCAAGAACGGCCAGAACGTCAGCAGCCTCCCGAAGCAGGGCACTGGCGCTGGTGCGGGTGCCGACACGGACGCGGACGCGGACAGCGGGCGGAGCATCTCCCGCGAGGCCGCCGACACCACGACGTCCATCCTCAGGAGCGTCGTCGACGGCGGCACGGGCACGGCCGCCCAGTCCGCGGGCCGCCCCGCCGCCGGCAAGACCGGCACCGCCGAGGAGGACAAGGCCGCCTGGTTCGCGGGCTACACACCCGACCTGGCGACGGTCGTCGCCGTCATGGGCCAGGACCCGGACACCGGCGCACAGAAGCCGCTGTACGGAGCCCTCGGCCAGCCGCGCATCAACGGCGGCGGCGCGCCCGCGCAGATCTGGGGCCAGTTCACGGCCGCCGCGCTCGAAGGCGAGCCGGTACGGGACTTCGAGCTGGAGACGGCGGCCGGCCCGGACGAACCGGCCATCCCGTCGTCCGGGCAGCCGGACACCGGGGAGCCGCAGGAACCGCCGACGAGCGAGGACCCGCAGGGCCCGACGCGGAGCCCGGCCGACGGCCAGGACCAGGGCGGCACGACCGACACCGGCACCACCACCCCGGACGACACCACGGGCCCCACGGGCCCCACCGACGGCGGCACCACGGGCACCGGCGGCGCCACGACGGACACCGGCGGCACAGCCGACAGGGGCGGCCCGGGCGGCACCACGGGCCCCGCCGACGGCGGAACAACCGGCACCGGTGGCCCCACCGACCCGGGAGGCGGCGCCACCGGTGGCCCCTCCGAGGGCCTGCTGGGAGGCGGCCGAGGCCGCCCCTGACGCACCGGCGGGGGGCCACCGGCCCGCCGACGACGAACGGCCCGCTAGTGGCCCGAGGTCGCCTTCAGCCCCACCACCGCGACCAGCAGCAGACAGACGAAGAAGATCCGGGCGGCGGTCGCCGGCTCACCCAGCACCACCATGCCGAGCACCGCCGCACCGGCCGCGCCGATACCGACCCACACGCCGTACGCCGTACCGATCGGCAGCGTCTTGGCGGCGTGCGACAGCAACAACATGCTCGCGACGATCCCCGCACCCGTGAACACACTGGGCCAGAGCCTCGTGAAACCGTCGGTGTACTTCATCCCGATCGACCAGCCCACTTCGAGCAGACCGGCGACAACCAGCAGAACCCAGGCCATGACGGCACCTCCGAAAACGAAACGCGGAATCAACGGGGTGCGTCGTCTTTGCCTTACAACCCGGTACGGCGCGTCTCGTCGGGGGTGCTTCCACCGTAGCAAAACCCGGCGGAAAGGGCCGGTGACTCCAGTCACCGGCCCTGCTCACTCAGCGGCTTACTCGCTTATCCAGACCCTGGCCCCACAGGCACATGCAGGCACATGCAGGCACCTACAGGTACAGGCCGGTCGAATCCTCCGACACCCGCTCGGAAGCCACCGCGTGCAGATCGCGCTCCCGCATCAGCACGTACGGAGTGCCCCGCACCTCGACCTCGGCCCGGTCCTCCGGGTCGTACAGCACCCGGTCACCCGGCTCCACGGTCCGTACGTTCTGACCGACCGCTACCACCTCGGCCCAGGCCAGCCGCTTGCCGACCGCCGCGGTCGCCGGAATCAGAATGCCGCCGCCCGAGCGGCGCTCGCCCTCAGGGGTGTCCGACCTGACCAGCACCCGGTCGTGCAGCATCCGGATGGGCAGCTTGTCGTGCGTGGTGTTCTCGCTCACGCCCCCGAACCTACCTGTCCGATCGTCCGTCGTAAGCCGGAGGGTCAGCCGCGCCTGCGGCGCGTCGACAGGGTGATCAGCCCCACCAGGCCCACGGCCACCAGCGCCACCGGCACGAGCCGCTCAAGACGCGGCGACCCGTCCTCCGACACGAACTGCGCCTTCACGTCGGACACCGTCCGGTTCACCGCGACGAACGCCCGGCCCGCGGTCTGGTCCACGGTCGAGGCGACCCTGGCCTTCGCGTCACCGACGATCGTCTTCGGGTGCAGCCGCACCCCGATCTCGTCGAGCGTTACGGCCAGCTTGTCCCGCCGGCTCTTGATGTCCGCCTCGATCTGCGCAGGGGTCCTGGCATCCGACACTGCGCTGCCTCCGTGGTCGTGGGCCGAATCCGGTTGTTTCTTCGTCGACAGTCTGTCAGCTGGGGCCGTCCCGCACCCCACGGCACCCCCATTACGCTCGGGGCCGTACCGGTATCGCATCTCGCGTCACCGCGTTACCCCTACCCAGACATCCCGGCATCCGACATCCGACCATCCCGCACGAGGAGACCAGACCTGATGAGCGAGCGACTCCAGCCCGGCGACACCGCCCCCGACTTCACCCTGCCCGACGCCGACGGCACCGAGGTCTCCCTCGCCGCCCACAAGGGCCGCAAGGTCATCGTCTACTTCTACCCGGCCGCCCTGACCCCCGGCTGCACCAAGCAGGCCTGCGACTTCACCGACAACCTGGAGCTGCTGGCCCAGGCCGGATACGACGTCATCGGCGTCTCCCCCGACAAGCCGGAGAAGCTCGCGAAGTTCCGCGAGAAGGAGGACCTCAAGGTCACGCTGGTCGGCGACCCGTCCAAGGAGGTCCTCACGGCGTACGGCGCCTTCGGCGAGAAGAAGCTGTACGGCAAGACCGTGACCGGCGTCATCCGCTCGACGGTCGTCGTGGACGAGGAAGGCAAGGTCGAACACGCCTTCTACAACGTGAAGGCGACCGGCCACGTAGCCAAGATCATCAAGGACCTCGGCATCTGAAAACTGTGACCAAGGTCCCGGAACCGGGGACCTTGGTTTGCACCACCAAATAAAAGGCAGAGGTTCCACTTGGACATCGGAAACGCGTCCGAGGAAAGGAACCTGCCATGGCGGCCCCCGGCCCCGGCCCCGACCACAGGGCCGACCCCGAAGCCATCAAGCGCCACCACACCCTCTTCCGCGCCGCCAGGAGACGGAAGAACCCGCCACTGCGCCGGTCCGACATCACCGTCACCGACGACGCGGCGGTCAGGCGGGCGGTCAAAGCGGCCTCGCTCGGCAATGCCATGGAATGGTTCGACTTCGGCATCTACAGCTACCTGGCGGTGACGATCGGCCACGTCTTCTTCCCGCCCGGAAACGACACGGTCCAGCTCCTCTCCTCCTTCGCGACCTTCGCCGTCGCCTTCCTGGTACGGCCCATCGGCGGCATGGTCTTCGGCCCCATGGGCGACAAGATCGGCCGCAAGAAGATCCTCGCCCTGACGATGATCCTGATGGCCATCGGCACATTCGCCATCGGCCTGATCCCGTCGTACGCCACCATCGGCTTCTGGGCCCCCGTCCTGCTGATCCTCTTCCGCCTGGTGCAGGGCTTCTCCACGGGCGGTGAATACGGCGGCGCCTCCACCTTCATCGCCGAGTACGCCCCGGACAAGCGCCGAGGCTTCTTCGGCAGCTTCCTCGAATTCGGCACCCTCGCCGGCTACACCGGCGCGGCGGGCCTCGTCACCGCCCTCACCGCCTGGCTCGGCTCCGACGCCATGGAAGCCTGGGGCTGGCGCGTCCCGTTCCTGGTCGCGGGCCCGCTCGGCCTCGTCGGCCTCTACCTCCGGATGCGCCTGGACGAGACCCCCGCCTTCCAGAAGCTGGAAAGCGGAAACGCCCGCGCCTCCGAAGCCGCCGACCCGGTGGAGACCACCGCCAAGGGCGACCTCGCCAAGATCTTCCGGCAGTACTGGCCCACACTGATCCTGTGCATCGCCCTCGTCGGCGCGTACAACGTCACCGACTACATGCTGCTGTCGTACATGCCGACGTACCTCTCCGACGAACTCGGCTACAGCGAGACACACGGCCTGCTCATCCTGCTGGGCGTCATGGTCTGCCTGATGGCGGTCATCAGCCAGGTCGGCCGCCTCAACGACCACTTCGGCCGCAAACCGCTGCTGATGGCGGGCATGCTCGGCTTCTTCTTCCTCTCCCTCCCGTCCTTCCTCCTCATCAAGCAGGGCAGCATCCCCGCGATCATCGCCGGCATGCTGATGCTGGGCCTGTCCCTGGTCTGCCTGCTGGGCACCATGTCGGCGGCGCTCCCGGCCCTCTTCCCGACGCACGTCAGGTACGGCTCCCTGTCGGTCGGCTACAACCTCTCCGCCTCGCTCTTCGGCGGCACGACCCCGTTGGTCATCACCGGCCTCATCAGCTTCACGGGCAACAACCTCATGCCGGCGTACTACTCGATGGCGGCGGCGCTCGTCGGCGTCATCGCGGTGGCCTGCATGAAGGAGACGGCCCGGAAGCCGCTGGCGGGCTCCCCGCCGTCGGTGGAGACCAAGGAGGAAGCGGCGGAACTGGTGGCGGCCCAGGCCCCCGGCCCAAAGTTCTGACCCGCAGCCCGGCCCATGGGCGGCCCGACCGGTCACAGTCGCAGCGACCACCGGGCCGCCCAAGTGGCGCACAGCATTCCGCATTTCGGACGTGACCATCCGATAACCGGTTCGTTGATCCGTGCGAGGCCGCGAACGCGCGGCCGGATACGGAGGGGATCATGCCGGTGAGCCCGTACACCCGCGAGCGTCTTGCGGAGGCAGCCAGCTCATCGAGGACACTGTCCGAAGCGCTGACCAAGCTCGGAGTCGACCCGAAGAGTTCATCGCGCGCGTACATGCGGGAGCGGATGAAGAAGCTGGGAATCGATACCGCCCACTTCGAGCGCGAAGGGGTGCGGTGGACCAGGGAAACTCTCGAAACCGCCGTCGCGGCCTCAACCAACATGTACGAGGTGCTACGACACTTGGGGGTCGCCCCCGTAGGCGGACAGCACACGCACATCAGCCGTCGCATCCATGCCCTGGGGATCGACATCTCCCACTTCACTCCGCAGGCCCGCACGGAGAACATGCGGGGCAACCGACGCCGTCGGTCGGCTCAGGAGATCCTGGTGGAGGAGCACTCAGTGCACGCCAAGCGCACGCCCAACGTGCGTCTCAAGCGAGCGATGCACGACCTTGGCATCAGCGACCTATGCGCCTTGTGCGGAATCGGACCCGTCTGGCAAGACCTCCCATTGGCTCTGGAGGTCGACCACATCGACGGCAACTGGCGCAACAACCGCGTTGAAAACCTGCGGCTCCTTTGCCCCAATTGCCATTCAACAACGGACACTTATCGCGGACGCGGAAAGGTGCGCAGAACAGCCGAACTCAGCCCGCCACACCTCAACGGTGAGGGGTGATGACCCAAGCCCGGCGGTATACACGGGAGTTGTTGGTCGATGCTGCCGCACGATGCCAGACCATTGACGAGGTCATCGCTTTCCTGGGCGCGACTCCCTACGAACGCCTCGGCCGCTACCTGACGCAACGCTTCGCGCACTATGAGATCGACGTCTCGCACTTCTCATCCCACCGACGCAACCGGCCGACCACCACAGAAGTGCGTCAAGCCGTCACTGACTCCCTCAGCATCGCAGACACACTGCGGCGGCTCGGCCGACCGGACAACGGTCGGCAACGGGCGTTGTTGCGCCAGTGGACGACTGAGGACGGTACCGAAACCACGCACTTCCTGGGGCAGGCCCACCAGAGAGGCAAGGTCGGTCCGACGCCAGTGAAGCGGGCCGAGGACGTACTCGTGAAACACGAGGACAAGCACCGAACCCGTACAGCGATCCTGCGCCGGGCTTTGCGCGAGACCGGCGTCCCCGAGGAGTGCGCCCGGTGCCGCACCGGTCCGGTCTGGCACAGCAAGCCGATGACGCTTGAGGTCGACCACATCAATGGCGACTGGAGCGACGACCGGGCCGGGAACCTCCGACTGTTGTGCCCTAACTGCCATGCCGTCACCAGCACCTGGTGCCGGGGAGGCAACCGCCGCCGTGCGCATCAATGATCCGTAATACGGCCGTGCCATCGCACTCCACCGCCCGGTACCATGGCAGGCGGCTAGCGGCGGTGGTGCAATGGTGACACAGCAGACTTAGGATCTGTGGCCCGTGAAACGGCTTGAGGGTTCGAATCCCTTCCGCCGCACAGTAAACGGCCTGCGAATCGAAGGATCGACTCGCAGGCCGTTCGTATGCTGACGGCACTCAGCCCAGCAGTTCCCGCACCACCGGGGCCAGCGCCCGGAACGCCTTGCCGCGGTGGCTGATGGCGTTCTTCTCCGCCGGGGTCAGTTCCGCGCAGGTCACGGCGTGGCCGTCCGGCTGGAGGATGGGGTCGTAGCCGAAGCCGTTCGTGCCGGCGGGGGTGCGGCGGAGGGTGCCCGTGAGGCGGCCTTCGACCACGCGCTCCGTGCCGTCGGGCAGGGCCAGGGCCGCCGCGCAGGCGAAGTGGGCCGTGCGGTGGAGGGCGTCGATGTCCGCCAGCTGGGCCAGGAGGAGGTTCAGGTTGGCCTCGTCGTCGCCGTGGGTGCCGGACCAGCGGGCCGAGAAGATGCCGGGGGCGCCGCCCATGACGTCGACCGCGAGACCCGAGTCGTCGGCCACGGCGGGGAGGCCGGTGGCCCGGGCCATGGCGTGGGCCTTGAGGAGGGCGTTCTCGGCGAAGGTGACGCCGGTTTCCTTGACGTCGGGGATCTCGGGGTAGGCGTCCGCGCCGACGAGGTCGTGGGTGAGACCTGCGTCGGCGAGGATCGCGTGGAGCTCGGTGATTTTCCCGGCGTTGCGGGTGGCGAGGATCAGGCGGGTCATGGTCCCCAGTATCTACGGGGACCTGTGGGGCTACGGGGTGCAGACCTTGCCGATCTCGGCGGCGGCGTCGGTGACGGGGGCGATGTCCGGGGTTTCGTCGCCGTTCTTGACGGCGGTGCGGACGTTGTCGACGGCCTTGTTCAGGTCGCCGACGGCCTTCGACAGGTCCGCGTTGTCCGTGGTGTCGTCGAGGCTCTTCAGTTCCCTGTCGATGTCGTTGAGGGCCTCGGTCAGCTGTGTGGGGTCTTCCGCCGCCGTGGAGACGGCGGTGGTCAGCTTGTCGACGCTGGTGGCGATGGCCTCGGCGGTCCGGGCGCAGTCCAGCGCCTTGTCGAGGGCTCCGCAGCCGACGAGGCCGGTGAGTGCGGCGGCGGTGACGACGGCGGCTGCGATACGGCGACTGCGCATGGAGCGGGTCCTCCCCGGACGACACGGGATACGTGGTGGTGCGGACGGGCGTACGGTTCGGCCCGTACGCCCGTGGTGGGGGAGACGCCGGAATGGGCGTCCGCGGTTGCCCGGAGTCAGAGTGCGCCTTCGAGGGCCGCGGCCTGGAGGGCCGTGAGGTCGGCGCAGCCGCCGGCGGCGAGGTCGAGGAGGGCGTTCAGTTCCTTGCGGTCGAAGGGTTCGGCTTCGGCGGTGCCCTGGACTTCGACGAAGCGGCCGTCGCCGGTGCAGACGACGTTCATGTCGGTTTCGGCGCGGACGTCTTCCTCGTAGCAGAGGTCGAGGAGGGGGGTGCCGTCGACGATGCCGACGGAGACGGCTGCGACGGTGCCGGTGAGGGGCTTGCGGCCGGCCTTGACGATCTTCTTCTGCTGGGCCCAGGCGATGGCGTCGGCGAGGGCGACGTAGGCGCCGGTGACGGCGGCGGTGCGGGTGCCGCCGTCGGCCTGGAGGACGTCGCAGTCCAGGACGACGGTGTTCTCGCCGAGGGCCTTGTAGTCGATGACCGCGCGGAGTGAGCGGCCGATGAGGCGGCTGATTTCGTGGGTGCGGCCGCCGATCTTGCCGCGTACGGATTCCCGGTCGCCGCGGGTGTTGGTGGCGCGGGGCAGCATCGAGTACTCGCCGGTGACCCATCCTTCGCCGCTGCCTTTGCGCCAGCGCGGGACGCCTTCGGTGACGGAGGCGGTGCAGAGGACTCTGGTGTCGCCGAAGGCGATGAGGACGGAGCCCTCGGCGTGCTTGCTCCATCCGCGTTCGATGGTGACCGGGCGGAGCTGTTCGGGGGTGCGGCCGTCGATTCGAGACATGGGGTGGAGCCTAGCCGTACATGCGTGAGGGGCCCGTTCCGGTACGTACGGAATCGGGCCCCTCACGGGTGAGACAGGGTGACTCAGGGGTGAGTCAGGGGTGAGTCAGGGGTGGCTCACATCATGTCTTCGATGTCTGCTGCGATGGGGTCGGCGTCCGTGCCGATGACGACCTGGATCGCGGTGCCCATCTTGACGACGCCGTGGGCGCCGGCGGCCTTGAGGGCGGCTTCGTCGACCTTGCTCGGGTCGAGGACTTCGGTGCGGAGGCGGGTGATGCAGCCTTCGATCTCGTCGATGTTCTCGATACCGCCGAGCCCGGCGACGATCTTCTCAGCCTTGCTGGCCATGTCTTTCTCCCTGTTGTTCAAAGCGCGACGTCTCGGCCCACCGTGGCCGCTTTGTCACGGTAACTCACGGTTGGCCCAACTTCGCGGGCGAGTAACCGCCCTGTACCGAATGATGGCGGTCACCGGTGCCCTGTCTTCCGGCCGAGCTCCGGACCGTACCGCAACTGGTCTACACCAGTTTGCAACGCCCGCCAAACCTGGCTCGTTCCGGGAGGACGCGCATGAGTTCGAACAGCGGAGCCGCGCCGCAGCGGACATGGCGGAGCGGTCTGTTCCAAGGGCTCCAGAAGGTCGGCCGCAGCCTCCAGCTCCCGGTGGCGGTCCTGCCGGCGGCGGGCCTGCTCGTCAGCCTCGGCAACCTGTTCTCGGCCTATCTGGACGGACCGTTCTGGGACAAGACGTCGAGGGTCCTCCTCAACGGCGGTACGTCGATCCTGGACGGCTCCTTCGGCCTGCCGTTGCTGTTCTGCATCGGGGTCGCGATCGGTTTCGCCAAGAAGGCGGACGGTTCCACGGCGCTCGCCGCGGTGGTCGGCTTCCTCGTCTACTTCAACGTGCTGAAGGCGTTCCCGCGCGAGGGCTCGGTGACGGAAGCCCTTCCCGAGGGCACTCCGCAGAATCCGGGGGTGCTCGGCGGCATCCTGATCGGGTTGCTGACGGCGGTCGTCTGGCAGCGCTTCCACCGGACCAGGCTGGTGGACTGGCTCGGCTTCTTCAACGGCCGCCGGCTGGTGCCGATCATGATGGCGTTCCTGTGCGTCGTCCTGGGCGTGCTGTTCGGTCTGCTGTGGGAGCCGGTCGGTGACGGGCTGACCTGGTTCTCGAAGCAGTTGATCGGCCTCGGGGCGTGGGGCGCCGGCATCTTCGGCCTCGCGAACCGGCTGCTCATCCCCATCGGCATGCACCAGTTCCTGAACACCTTCTTCTGGTTCCAGGCGGGCGAGTTCAGGACGCCGGACGGCAAGGTCGTGCAGGGGGACCTGACGCGGTTCTTCGCCGAGGACCCGTCGGCGGGGCAGTTCATGTCGGGCTTCTTCCCGATCATGATGTTCGGGCTGCCCGCGGCGGCTCTGGCCATCGCGCACTGTGCGCGGCCCGAGCGGCGCAAAGAGGTGACGGGCCTGATGGTGTCCGTCGCGCTCACGTCGTTCGTCACGGGTGTGACCGAGCCGCTGGAGTTCTCCTTCATGTTCGCGGCGCCGTTGCTGTACGGCCTGCACGCCCTGCTGACGGGGGCGTCGATGGCGATCACCTGGGCGCTCGGGGTGCACACGGGGTTCAGCTTCTCCGCCGGCCTGATCGACTACGTCGTGAACTGGCACCTGGGGACCAAGCCGTGGCTGATCATTCCGATCGGGCTGTGCTTCGCGGTCGTGTACTACCTCGTCTTCCGCCTGGCGATCACGAAGCTCAACATTCCGACGCCGGGCCGCGAGCCCCCGGAGGTGGAGGCGGAAGTCGAAGGGGACGCCACCAAGCCGTAACGCCGCAGTGCCGCAGCGCCGCAGCGCGTACTTCGGGCCACGGGAGCAGGGGAAGCGAGGGCCCTCGGACCTGTCCGGTCCCGGGGCCTTCGACGTGCGTGGGCGGATGTGTCCGGGAGCACGGAATCGAGGGTTCCTTATCCGTCCTTCACCATGCTAAAACTGGTCTACACCACTGAGTGGTGTAGACCACGTGGCGAGTGCGCCGCGTTGTACCGGAGACGCCGCCGTCCCCCGTTTCCCCCTGGCGGCGCCTTGCCCCATGGAGGAATTGATGTCCACGGACAGCGCCGCCCCCGCGGCTGCCAAGAAGAAGGGCGCCGGCGCGATGGCTGTCATGCAGCGTATCGGCCGCAGCCTCATGCTGCCGGTCGCCGTGCTGCCCGCCGCCGCGCTCCTGGTGCGTTTCGGCCAGCCCGACATGCTCGGCAAGGAGTCGTTCCCCACCTTCATCACCAAGCTCGCCGGTTACATGGCGGCCGGTGGTGGCGCGATCCTCGACAACATGCCGCTGCTGTTCGCCGTCGGCATCGCGATCGGGTTCGCCAAGAAGTCGGACGGCTCGACCGCGCTCGCCGCCGTCGCCGGTTACCTGGTCTTCCAGAAGGTGCTCGCCACCTTCACCGACGCCAACCTGCCGAAGGTCGCCGCCGTCGCGGACGGCAAGATCGTCATGAACGAGGCGCCGGTCAACGCCGGTGTCCTCGGTGGCGTGGTCATGGGCATCGTCGTAGCCCTCCTGTACCAGAAGTTCTACCGGACCAAGCTGCCCGCCTGGGCCGGCTTCTTCGGCGGCCGCCGTCTGGTCCCGATCCTCTCTGCCTTCGCGGGTCTGGTCGTCGGCATCGTCTTCGGCCTGATCTGGCCGGTCCTCGGTGCGGGTCTGCACCACCTCAGCGAGTGGCTGGTCGGCTCCGGCGCCGTCGGGGCGGGCATCTTCGGTGTCGCGAACCGCGCGCTGATCCCCATCGGCATGCACCACCTGCTGAACTCCTTCCCGTGGTTCCAGGCCGGTACGTACAACGACGGCGGCGTGGACTACCACGGCGACATCGCCCGCTTCCTGCACGGCGACCCGACCGCCGGTCAGTTCATGACCGGCTTCTTCCCGATCATGATGTTCGCCCTCCCGGCGGCCTGCCTCGCGATCACCCACTGCGCCCGCCCCGAGCGCCGCAAGGTCGTCGGCGGCATGATGTTCTCCCTCGCGCTCACCGCTTTCGTGACCGGCGTGACGGAGCCGATCGAGTTCACCTTCATGTTCATCGCCCCGGTGCTGTACGCGATCCACGCGGTCCTGACCGGTGTCTCGATGGCGCTGACCTGGGCGCTCGGCATGAAGGACGGCTTCGGCTTCTCGGCCGGCGCGGTCGACTTCTTCCTGAACCTCGGTATCGCGACCAACCCGTGGGGCCTGGCCCTGGTCGGCCTCTGCTTCGCGGCGGTCTACTACGTGGTCTTCCGCTTCGCGATCACCAAGTTCGACCTTCCGACGCCGGGCCGCGAGTCCGACGAGGAGCTCGCCGAGCTGCAGAAGGCCGAGGCGAAGTAGGCCCGCACCGGCCGCACGGAAGGAGGGCCCCGGACCGCAGCTGCGGTCCGGGGCCCTCCTTCCGTCCCGCGGAACGTTTCGCCGCGTCAGACCTCGTACTCCGCGCCCGCGACGGCCAGTTCCGTCGGCCCGTCGTACACCGCGCGCGCGTCGGCCAGGTTGGCCTCCGCGTCCGTCCACGGCGGGATGTGCGTGAGGACCAGCCGGCCGACGCCCGCCCTGCTGGCCTCCTCGCCCGCCTCGCGGCCGTTGAGGTGGAGGCCCGGGATGTCCTCCTTGCCGTACGTGAACGACGCCTCGCACAGGAACAGGTCGACGCCGTCGGCCAGTTCGCTCAGGGCGGGGCAGGTCCCGGTGTCGCCGGAGTACGCGAGCGACCTGCCGCCGTGTGCGACGCGGATGCCGTACGTCTCGACCGGGTGGTGGACCTTCTCCGTACGGACCGAGAAGGGGCCGAGCTCGAACGTGCCCGGCCTGAGCGTGCGGAAGTCGAAGACCTCGGCCATCGACTTCTCGGTGGGGGTGTCGGCGTACGCCGTGGTCAGGCGCCGTTCGGTGCCCTCCGGGCCGTACACGGGGATCGCCGGGGCGCGGCCTCCCTCGTGCCGGTAGTAGCGCGCGACGAAGTAGCCGCACATGTCGATGCAGTGGTCGGCGTGGAGGTGGCTGAGGAAGATGGCGTCGATGTCGTAGAGACCGACATGGCGCTGCAGCTCGCCGAGGGCGCCGTTGCCCAGGTCGAGGAGCAGCCGGAAGCCGTCGGCCTCGACGAGGTAGCTCGAGCAGGCCGATTCCGCGGACGGGAACGACCCTGAGCAGCCGACGACGGTGAGCTTCATGGAGCGTGAACCTCCGTAGCAGGGACGGGGAGGGTTCGTGCGGGTTCAGGTGCGTCGAGCGTAAGGCGCGAAAGTCCCGGTCGCTCCTCGATGGCGGGGCGTTGTGGGGGAACTCACCTGCACTGTCACTGGTTCGGGTGGAGCGCGCGCCGGGCGGTGCGCCGGTACCGTCGACGGTATGGACACGTCGTGGTGGGTGGCGCTGGTCGCCGTCGTGGTGCTCGCGCTGGTGGCGGCTCTCGTCGAGGGGCGGGGGCGCGGGCGGCGGCCGGGCGGGCGGACGCGGGGGCGTTCGGGCGGGCGTGCGGATGAGCGTACGAACGGGCGTGCCGACGGCCGTACTGAGGGGCGTACGCGTCCGCCGAAGGAGCCGCGCGGGCCTCGCGGGCCCGGCCGGCGCGGGCCGGAGCGGGGGCCGCGGGCGGGTGAGATCTGGTGGGCGGACGTGCCGTACGAGGACGGGCCGGGGTCGAAGGACCGGCCCTGTCTGGTGTTGTCCGTACGGGGGGACAGCGCCCTGATCGCGAAGATCACCAGCAAGTTCCACGACGAACGGCCCGGGGTGATCGCGTTGCCGCCGGGGGCGGTCGGGGACGCGCGGGGGCGGCCGAGCTTCCTGGAGACGGACGAGCTGCGGGATGTGGGGGTGCGGGGGTTCCGGCGCCGGGTGGGGGTCGCGGATCCCGGGGTCTGGAAGCAGGTCCGGCACCTGGCGCGGTGAGGCGGGGCCGGTGTGCCGGTCCTCGACCGCCGGGCAGGCCGAAACGTTTCGGCCTGCCCGAGCGGGAGGGGGTGGGG